>NZ_JAVRBR020000121.1:0-48861 GCF_034531165.2 Dendronalium sp. ChiSLP03b
CAGGCTTTGTAAACACTATTGAGACTTCGGTCTTAACTGTCAGGACACTTATAAATTTATCTGTTAATCAGTCCCATTCAACACTGTTTCTTTCATTCATAACGGGTGGTGCGCCGCCAGTGGGGCTGCTTTCAAGAAACAATGCAGGAGGCAGAGGGCAGAAGGCAGAAGCGAAGAGGATTTGACTTGTTTATTCATTCATCGCGGGTAGTAGTACCGCCAGTGAGGCTGCTCCTAACTCAGCACTACGCAGGCTTGTGATCTAAACGGGTTGCTTGCTCTAGGGCTGCTTTTTCTCTGGCTCTCCTAGCATAGGGCTGTAATTGAGTGCGATCGCAACCTGTAAGAATACTCAGGTTATCCAAGCTCATGCCCCGCATTAACATTTCTACACACCAAGTATGTTGTGCTTGAGCAATTTCTGGTGATTTTCCTTGGGGAGTTAACAGTCCCTCAGTCCATGCTTGCCAGTGCCCGAAAATTTGTGATTCTGAGATTGGTTTACCTGCTTCGTCGAGAAACATCTCAGGGTGACTATCTTTGCGGCTTTTTAGCCATTTGATTAAGGGGTTGTTGGTGTAGGAACCATAGCGTTTACCCAAAATCCACTGATTAACAGGCACTTGGCGGATGCATCCTGGGGTTGTAATCTGAAGAAAGTGCCCATGATTATCGTTAATTTGATGCGATCGCTGCAAATTAACTATTTCTGTAGGAGATAACCCTGCCCCAAACAACGTATATGCCAAAGCATAGTCTTTTACGCCCAATTTTCTAGCTTGTCGCAGAATTTCGTGAACCAAGCCAGCAGGCAAATCAGCTACTTCCTTAGTAATGATGCTTCCTGGTAAAGCTTCTGTTGTTAATTCTGGAGCAGGTGACATCGCCCCATGCAAAAACAACTCCACCAAGTTTTCGAGAAAATCATCCCGATTCTCCCACAGTTCGTGAAATTCACTGGTAAATTCAATAACGGCATAACCCAGAATCATCCCATTCAGCAAACTAGCTAATTTCTCTGCTGGTAGATAGGTATTTAAGTCTCCCTGCTGAATAACAGTAGCTAAATACTGGGCCACGTAGCGATTAGCTTCCGTTAACCCTCTGCCTAAGGCACGGCGATTTTCCGTCGGAAATTGGTCAGCTTCACCTACCACAGACCGGACAAACTCTGGTACTCGTTCTAATGCATGCAAGCTATCACTTGCATAATCTTTTAGTGCTTGGTAGACATTACCAGGAGGAGTTGCCCGTCGTACCAAAGACTCACCTAAATTTTTGAAGGCTGCGGATTCCTCCAGTACTGCTAAAAGCAATCCATGTTTATTACCAAAATTCCGAAATAGGGTGACTTCGTTGACTTCTGCTTTTTCAGCTATTTGGCGGGTTGTGGTGGCACTTACTCCCTGAGCTGTAAACAACTCAAGTGCTGATTGAATCAGACGTTGACGAGCTGAAATAGGTTGAGGAGACATAAGAAAAATGCAAGTGGCACTTGCATATAAACAAGAGAATTGTTAGCATACCAAATGTAAGTGATACTTGCTCTTATTTACTGTAACGAACTGCTGTGAAGAGTGGGTAAGAGGTTCGCTCCCCCTGCTCTCTTCTTTGACCCTTATGCCAACTTCTGCAAGAAGTCTAACCTCAAGAAAAAGCAAATCGCTTTATCATCCATCAACAGGAGTTTTTATGACCGCAAAACTTTCGGCGATCGCCCCTAATAAAGGAAATTCGCCTCGGCTCAGTTGGACAAATGTGGCCTTTTTTGGCACATTTCATGCTTTAGTTCTCCTGGCTCCGTGGTTTTTTTCCTGGTCGGCATTAGGTTTGCTGCTGTTTCTCCACTGGTTATTTGGCAGCATTGGCATTTGCCTGGGATATCATCGACTCCTGAGCCATAAAAGTTTTCAAGTACCTAAATGGTTGGAATATGCGATCGCCATCATTGGAGCGCTGGCTCTCCAAGGCGGGCCAATTTTTTGGATTGGCGCACATCGACAGCATCACGCTCACACCGAAGATATCAACTTAGACCCCTACTCTGCTCAGCGAGGGTTTTGGTGGAGCCATATGCTGTGGGTTTTATATCCGCGTCCAGAGTTTTTTGATTATGAAACTTATCAAAAATATGCGCCTGACTTAGCGCGACAACCATTCTATCGCTGGCTGGATCGCTACTTCGTGCTGATGCAAATTCCTCTAGGACTGTTGCTGTATGTCTTAGGAGGGTGGTCTTTTGTAATTTATGGAATATTTGTCAGGTCAGTTTTGCTCTGGCATTCTACTTGGTTCGTGAACTCTGCATCACACCTGTGGGGTTATCGTACTTTTGATGCCAATGACGGCGCTCGTAATCTTTGGTGGGTATCCCTTGTAACCTATGGAGAAGGATGGCACAATAACCATCATACTTATCCCCATATGGCAAAATCCGGATTACGTTGGTGGGAAATTGACGTTACTTGGTGGAGTATTCAAGTACTGAAGAGTTTGGGTTTAGCTAAAAAAGTAATTTTGCCTCCCCCACAAAGTGTGACTCACTGATAAATTGCCACACCTTCATGATTCAACAACCAGCGCTTGCGCTCTATTCCCCCTGTATATCCCGTGAGTACAGCGTTTGTAGCCATGACGCGATGACTTAGTGAGTTTGCCATGCCGACAGCGCGATCAGCAGTCGGCTTACCAATTTTTGCTGCTAACTCAGCATCAAAAATGGTTTTCCACAAGAAATAATTTGCAGTGCTAGCCAAACTTGCTATTGAAAAGCAGTACCCCCTGTACTTAGAGGAATATTGTTTTATATAGTGCGATCGCCCTTAAGATAAGCTTGAATTCTACTGCTAAAACCCTGTGAGTCTTTTACATCCTGGAAATGGAAGTTGCCCTAACGCCTCTGAAGAAGTTTTAACATTCGTGGTGCATAATCAGTATCCCTCTTTAATTAATCTGGCAAAATAAAAATAAGAGCCAATTTTTCAACTGTAGATAAAGCGAGAATTTGAGCATTTATTTTTTAACAAAACTGCTGGAATCAAGCTTTTTAGTAAAAGTCTGATGCTGTAACGATTAGAGATTATTTTGTCGCAAAATAATATGAAGAGGGTTATGCTGAAGCATAAACTTCACTTCTTGAGTAGGTGTTGTCGAAGACCGTGAACCAAACCCAAGGCATCCTGCAAGAATAAGTTACTTTTTTGATCGCTGAAACGCTTGTAAATCTAAAGATTATGTTTTTACAAACAGGTAAATGATTTCTGTGCGAGTCCTAAGTGCAGCAATAAATAATTGATAGCCAGTAGATTGAGATTGAAAGGATACGTTAATATAATAATGCGAGAAAATTTTCAAACATAAACCATTGGCAGTTAGCGGAGCTAAGCTTCATATTCTGCAACATGGTTAAAAATTTGATTTAGAAGCCTGCAAGCTCATCTTGAATAATAATTCTTTAATAAAAAATAGTTAGATACCAGTAGGTTCAGTAAGCGTTTGGATTTTGAATAAAATTTAATGTGTTATGCCAACTTCTTTGTCTCTTGCTGGCTTAAATATTTTGGTAGTTGAGGATGATGATGATATTCGCTTTTTCGTCACTACCGTGTTAGAAGCAGATGGAGCTACCGTTACAGCAGTTCCATTAGCAGCCGCAGCACGAGAAGTGTTACCTCAATTACAACCCGATGTCTTAATTAGTGATATAGGTATGCCTGGTGAGGATGGTTACACCTTAATCCGCAAAATCCGTGCCCTCAAGCCTGATATTGGTGGACGAGTTCCAGCTATTGCCTTAACAGCCTTTGGTGATAGTGACAGTTGTGTTCGTGCCTTAGAAGCTGGTTTTCAAACTCATGTCTCTAAACCAGTTGCTCCAGAAGAACTTGTTGAAATCGTTGCTAATTTAGTTGCTTCTTGTAACTGGTAATTGTGCAAAGCTGAATAATCATACTGAGTCCAGTACATCTAAAAACTATTTTGCTTAAGTAAGTAGTAAAGCAAGTAGAGTTTGGCTGTATTGGGTTTCTTATTCTAACATGGAAAAATAGCTCTTAAGTTAGAGGCGCTTTCTGTGCGTTGGTAGAGGTTTTTTCGGCTTTATCTAAGTATATTAAATAGTAATCAAATCATTAAAAAATAACATGTTAACATTACTAACTCCACTAGATTAGCTTGATAGCAATGTTCAGGCATCCTAACCTCATATATTCAAAGCTAATTTTTTAGCATATATAAACTTTAAGTAGTTCAATTATGCATAAAAAATTCTGAAATAATCTTATTAGTTTGCAAATACTTGTAGAGGAAAAAGCTAATCATGGATAACATCAACAACGTCAATAGTTTGGATCGAAACACAACAGATACTGAAACTGAAATTAACACTGAGTCAGCATCTGACGAAATGACACAAACTTCTAAAACAATTGACATAGATGGTCAGCGTCCAGTTGACCCAAGTAACATTCAAATTAAAGAAACAATTGACATAGACGGTCAGCGCCCAATCGTAAAAAATGAAAATTATTCTGAAAAAATAATTGACGTAGATGGTAAACGCCCGATTGCTAAGAGCAATTTTCAGGAGCATAACATGCTAACCTTAGACGGCGATCGCCCAGTCGACCCAAATGATTTGGAGGTTAAAGAAATTCTTAATATAGATGGCAAACGTCCGATTGCTAAGAGCAATTTTCAAGTTGAGGATGTTCTTGAGATAGATGGTTGCCGCCCAATAGTTTCAGATAATGCTGCTAATCTTGAAATTACAAAGGATTATGTAGACTAAAATTACAGGCGTTCCATAATAGTGGGATAAATTTAGACACGCAGAAATAAACAGAATAAGATGATATGGCGAACAATTGCTCTCTGCTTTCAATCATAGAGCAATCGCATTACCTATATTACTCTTATAGCAATATTTTAATTTATCTGCTTATATCTAACCAAATAGCCAATTTTATCCTAATTATGGTAAATATTGCATTTACTATTCTTGAAATTATAGAACTAAATGTTTTGAATGCAATACATAAGTTATAAAAATTTTAATTAAGCTTTTAATCAAATATTGATATTTTCATAAAATCCAGATAAACCCAGTGTTTTTATCTATAAATCATGATAATTGTACAATTTTTTAATTTATTATATCTAACTTTAGATTTTAAAAACAATCATATATGACAAAGTAAAAATGTTGCTAAACAATGACTTTTATTAAAAAAGAATGTTTATAAAAAAACAATAAAACCTTAAAAAATGTTATTCTTTGACAGAAAGATATTCAATATAAGAGTTAAAACTTTTATGACAACCAGTCATAAAAACACATCATGTCTGCCAATCAAAATTCTTCGTCTGCTAGTTCATTTGATATATCTTTAGAAAAATCAAAGGCTTTGGTCAATTATTCTAATGATTTGCAGCAATTAGATTTTTCTTCACTAGGACGTAGTAGTTCTTCAGACTTGACAGAAACTGTATCAACACCTTCTTTATCGGCAAGTGCAAATCCCAATCCCAATCCTTATATAACTAGTGCGGCGGTTACTCCTGATTTCAACGGCGATGGCAAAACGGATAAAGTCTGGGTCAATTCTCAAACTGGTGAGATTGTAGTTCGGTTAATGGATGGTGCAAACATTATCCAACAGGCTTCTCTAGGTACATATGACTTATCCTCCTGGAATTACAACATTGCCGATTTTAATGGTGATAACAAGACTGACTTCTTATTACGCAATAAGACAACGGGTGAGAACAACATTGTGCTAATGGATGGGACTAACGTTGCTAGTTTTGCTCCGCTAGACAAAGTTGACCCAACCTGGACTTCTAGCATTGGCGATTTCAACGGCGATCGCAAGACAGACATCTTCTGGCATAATGCGACAACCGGCGAGAATGCTGTTTGGCAGATTGACGGCACAACTGTCACCAGCGCGACTGTTCTAGACACAACAAGTACATCGTTAACCCCTGCCGTAGTTGATTTCGACGGTAATGGCAAGAGCGACATCTTCTGGCGCGATCAGACAACAGGTGAGAACAAAGTTTGGTTTATGGATGGGCCGCAAAAGAGTGAGTTTTCTTTACAATCACAGGATGCAGCCTGGACTTATACCCTTGGTGATTTCAACGGCGATTTTAGCACCGATATTCTGTGGAGAAACGCTCAAACAGGAGAGAACAAGATTTGGCAGGTGAATGGCATCATAGTCACTGAGGGTGCTTTGGGCGCGCTTGACTCAAACTGGACATCTAAAATTGGCGATTTTAATGGTGATGGCAAAACCGATGTTTTCTGGCACAATAATGCAACTGGTGAAAACACCGCTTGGTTAATGGATGGCACAACAGTTAGTAGTGAAGCTTTTCTACCAAGTAACAGCGCATCTGCGACACCATCCCTTGGTGATTACAACGGCGATGGTAAGACCGATGTCTACTGGCGCGATCAGACATCCGGTGCAGACACTCTTTGGACTATGGATGGCACGAGAGCTACTGAAACTCCCATAGCCGACGAAAATAAGCTCGGGCCAGAGTGGTATACCGCTTAATACGAATTCATAATTTATAATGAGGCTCGTGACGCTCGATGACTCGCGCTTCGCTGCGCTATCGCTTTTAGCGTCGCACGCCACTTGCTCTACTTGGGCGAAGACTCGCTAACGCTACGCTAATGTAATTCGTAATGAAGGGGCACAAGTCCTTGCGCCCGTATTCAGATTTTATCTGGATTTTCTTCCTTCCATATTGAGAATCCCCCAGCTTGAAGTTGGGGGATTCTTTACTCACAAGGGTTGCATAGCGTTAAAATTTGTAACTGAAAACCTGAATTACGCTATTTTCTGGTAATTTACCGGAACTAATAGTAATGGTGTCAGTCTTACTGCGCTGGACTGTTATACCCTGCATCAATGTCAGAAATTCATCTAGTGGCGAGATATCGCAGTTAGCAGCATCAGCAGCTTGGGTACGGTAGTGAGTGGGAATCACCAGTTTGGGATTTAGTACCTCAGCTGCTTGCTTGGCTTCTTGGGCATTGTAAGCTTTCGCACTACCTCCCACGGGGATAAATGCCACATCAGGTCGTCCTAAGAGGATTTTTTGCTCAATGGAAATCGGTGCAGCAGCGCCTCCTAAATGCACGATATTAATTCCCCCTTGCTTCCAACTCCAAGCAGTATTTGTACCGAACTGCTTACCACCTTTGCGATCGTGGTCTATAGCAATTCCTTGGAATTTGATTCCTTGGAACTCGTAAACTCCTGGTGCATATACGAGCTTTGGATTCCCTGATAGTCGATCCACGGCACCTTCATCTAGCAATTGGCTGCTAATCAGTACTAAATCTGCTGCAACTTTCGGTGGACGATAACCAGCAGTACAACCCACTGCCCGAAATGGATTAACAAGAACTCTCACCCCGCCACCAGTAAACAGAAAGCAAGTATGACCCAACCACTGAACTGATAAACCGCTAGATTGTGCGTCAGCCTGGAATTCGGAACCCAAGGTAGTAACCAAAGCTGTGGCTAACCCTGCCCCAGCATAGCCCATCAATTGTCGTCGTTTCATTAGTTACTCTCTCGACTGTAATTGTTCCAGAAAGTTTCGCAGTAACTGCTTTCCTGAAGATGTGAGGACACTCTCTGGATGAAATTGGACACCTTGAATGTGAGGATAGTTCCGGTGTCGCACTCCCATAATCGTGCCATCTTCAACCCAAGCGGTAATTTCTAACACTTCGGGACAAGTTTCGCGATCGATAACCAGACTATGATATCTGGTGGCGATCGTGGGATTTTCTAATCCCTGAAAAACACCCACGCCAGTGTGAGACACCTGAGAAGTTTTACCATGCATTAATTCTGGAGCAGAGACGATTTTACCACCAAATACTTGACCAATGCTTTGATGTCCCAAACATACACCCAAAATTGGCAAGTTAGTTCCTAGCTGTTTAATTAAATCTAAGCATATTCCAGCATCTTCCGGGCGGCCTGGCCCAGGAGAAATGACTACAACATCAGGATTTAATTTCTGAATTTCATCTATAGATATCTTGTCATTGCGAAAAACCCTAATATCCGCAGCCACGGGGAACTCTACCGCTAGTTCTCCCAAATACTGCACCAAATTATATGTAAAGCTGTCGTAGTTATCGATGACTATAATCACAGCCTATAACTCCTGGTTTCTATCACTTATTTTATTTTGCTTATTTGTTACCAGATTTTACTTGCTGTAAAAATCATCTGAAAAAGGGATTAGGTACTGGGAACAAGAGAGGGGAAAGGGCAAAGGAATGTTCTTCCCTTTCCCTTTTCCCAATCCCTAACTCCTAATTTCTTTAAGGGCGCAGGGCTTTGCGCCCCGCCTGACTTCAAACAAACCTAGAAATTTGACATAATTAAGACTACCAGCGGTGGTAACAAGAGAATACAAGCAACCAGCACTGCTACCAAAGCAGAGACAAGCACAGCAGCAGCAGCACAGTCTTTGGCAATTTTTGCTAAATCATGGTATGTCTGCTTGACTGTTAAGTCCACAAGTGACTCGATCGCAGTATTCAATAACTCTAATGCCAAAACTAAACCACTAGTTATACCAATAACTGCTATTTCGATTGGTTGCAAATGTAAAAAAACACTTAAGGCGATCGCTAAAACACCAACACCTACGTGGATGCGAAAGTTTCGTTGAGTTTGAAAACTATAGGTGATTCCAGTCCAAGCATATTTAAAACTAATAAATAAATTAGAGGCAACTTGCCAAGATTCCCGTTCCTTTTTTACAAGTGGTGGTAAGTGGTTAGTTTGTTGTGGAGGGGAAACTTGTTGGGACATAAGCTTAAAAATAAAACAATAGAGTAAGTAAAGTGGGAATCTTTGCTGATTTTAATGGTGTAATAAACTTTGAGACAATTTTCTACAGAAGTATTATAAACACTTACAGACATCAAGATTATTTAATATTCTATGTCAATAACAATACCTATCGTCTCCAGTAATATCACTTGCTGTTTGAGCATTTGCAATAAACTTTCCTCATCTGGATGATCCCAGCCCAATAGATGTAGTAGACCATGAGTAGCTAACCAAGCTAATTCGGTTAGCAAACTATGTCCTTGCTGTTGGGCTTGGCGTTGTGCCGTATTCACTGAAACAACAATATCACCTAGATACAAAGGGTCGGCAGACATTTCCGGATGAGGAAAGTCTACTTCTAAGGCGGCAAAGGCTAAAACGTCTGTTGGTTTATTTTGATGACGATACTGGGCATTTAGCGCTTGAATTTCCGCATCGTCCGTCAAACGCAGCCCTATTTCGTAGCTTGATGCTGGTGGAAGATGAGGTTGTAGAACTTCCAACCAGCGATGAAACCAATTTTCCCAAGTTTCAGGAGCAACTCGGTCATCAGTATCCCCAAAATTTAGAGTTATGCTTGAGGACGACTCGTAAAAAAAATCCTGGACATCTAATTCAACTCGCACCAGTTACAAATTCTCCTAGGCGCTTTGGTTGTTGTGTCGTCAGCGAGTTAGGTAAGCAAGACCCACGAGGACAACTAAAAGCCCTATACTGGTCAGGGCAAAATGTTTCAAGGAAGTACCACCCTTTCGCACCATGTTTCGCATGGCAAGTTTTACATAGCTTGGTTTAGGTTCCGTTGTCGGAGAGTTGCTCATAATGATTTGATAACAAACTCTTTTATATATAAATGTAACAGGTTTGGAGATTGGGGATTGGGGACTGGAGATTGGGGATTGAGTATTAATATTTTCTCCCTCATCTCCCCCTGCTCCTCTGCTCCCCTGCTCCCAATTAGGCAGGAGTGCTTTCTACCAACTGATTTTCTTGCCGGAGATAGGCTTGGATGAAGGGATCGAGGTCGCCATTCATCACATCAGCGATCGCAGTTGTTTCGGCATTGGTACGCAAATCCTTTACCATTTGGTAAGGGTGAAACACATAGTTCCGGATTTGGTTGCCCCAAGAAGCTTCCACCATATCGCCGCGAATTTGGGCAATTTCTTGTGCCTTTTGCTCACGGGCAATGACTAGCAACTTGGCTTTGAGACGGGCGAGAGCTTTCTCTTTATTTTGTAGCTGCGATCGCTCTTCTGTACAGCGCACTGCAATACCAGTGGGAAGATGAACAATTCGCACAGCCGTTTCTACTTTGTTGACATTTTGCCCACCTTTACCACCAGCTCTGGATGTGGTGATTTCTAAATCCTTCTCTGGAATATCCAGTTGCACAGAGTTATCTAACTGCGGCATCACTTCCACCCCGGCAAAACTAGTTTGTCGCTTGCCATTGGCATTGAAAGGTGAAATCCGCACTAAGCGATGTGTGCCGGTTTCCGACCGCAAGTAACCATAGGCGTAGCGACCAGTAATTTCCAGAGTTGCTGATTTAATTCCCGCTTCATCACCCTCGGACTCTTCGGCCAAAGTTACTTTGTAGCCGTGGGCTTCTGCCCAACGGGTGTACATCCGCAGCAGCATAAATGCCCAATCTTGAGCATCTGTACCACCAGCACCAGCATTAATTGTTAGTACTGCCCCTTCACTGTCGTAGGGGCCAGAAAGTAACTGTTGTAATTCCCATTGGTCGAGGTCACGATTGAGTTTGGTAATAGTAGATTCCGCTTCTTGCAGTAGTGCTTCATCGGTTTCTAACTCCAATAGCTCAACAACTGCTTTAGTATCCTCCAGATTGGCTCGCCACTGATGATACTGTTCGAGGTGGGCTTTGAGGTCGTTGAGTTTTTGCAGTGTATCTTGGGCTTGAGTTTGGTCTTCCCAAAATTCTGGCTGGGCTGCTATTTGTTCTAGGTCTTGAATTTTGGCAGTTAGTGCAGGTATGTCAAAGATAGTCCTGGGCTTTACCCAGACGACCGGACAATGTTTCGATTTCGCGTTTGAGTTCTAGGACTTCCATAGTGCTTGCTTAAGTATGGAGCGCTGAGGATGTTTGATGATTCTCGTTTATTTTATTTGACTTCTTGATTTTAGCTGTAGTTGGGCAAATTCTCTTGTTATCACTTGTATAAGTTACCCAAATCGTTTTTAACTATTGTTTCAAGTTCTTGCTAGAGTTGGGTAAAGCTGGTTTGTGTCTCTTACAGCAATTGCTCGTCTGCTGATATTTCCAGTAGTTCTAGGGCTGCTTTGGTATCTTCTAAAATGAAGTGCGATCGCTGATATTGTTTTTGCTTGGAGAATGTGAAGTATTCGATTTCTTGAACTGTTTGATAGGCAGGATCTGAATTATCCCAAAAATTGGGTTGGGCAATTAATTGAGGTAATTATTGAATTTTTACGCCTAGTTCTCGGAGGTCAAAGACAGTCCTCAGTTTTGCTTAGCATATTCGACAGCCTTTCTACTTCGCTTTTGATATTTAAGAGTTCCAGCATAGTTTTGCTTGCTTAAGGCTAATCTATTACTACAGATTGTATTACAAAAATTACTCATATCTCTAATTGAAATGAAAAAACCGTGGTTATGTCAGTAACCACGGCTGATGATTTGTTAGAGTTTTCTGGCTATGGGTGCTTAATCTCTACCATTGATGGCAATTAACAACCGCAAAATAAAGACGAACAAGTTGATATAAGTGAGGTACATCGACAAAGCAGCAGGCAGATATTGGTCATCGCTGTAAGTGCGGGGCAAGATATAGAAATCGACAACAGAAACCCCAACAAACAGAAATACTCCTAAACCTGAAATGGCAATTTCTAACCAATTTGGCGTATAAACACCAAACATGGCAAACCCGAATTGGGCGAGGCACACAACCACCAAGGCAATAACGCCAAGATTGATGGTTTTAGTCAAAGCCATCCCATCTTGTTCAGAGAGATTTGAACCAATTTGACGGGCAGCAATAAAGGTAACACCACAACCAAGGGCAGCCAACCCAATGCCTTGAATGCCAACACCTTGGGATCTCAAAGCGACAAATACCAAGCCACTGAGAGTATATCCAGACAAGAGGCTGTAAGTTGCCAACAAAGGTAGTGCAAGTCCCTTGTTACCTTTTTGGGCAACATTTTGGGCAACAAAGAACAAAATTAACTCCACAATCACCGCACCAATAAATGTGGGAAAGAATATTTCGGGGTTAGTACGGATAACTCCCAAGCCGCCGTAGGTTCCTAATGCAGTGAGTACAAGACCGCCACCGACATAGGGTAATGCATTGGCAATTACATTTGGGCCAACGAGGGCTTGAGTTTTAGCCTCACGGATAGCTTCACGAAAGTTACTGGTGTTGCTCATATTTCAATTTTTTCAGGTAAACGTTCTATTTATTTCCATTCTTACCAATATTTGCGGTTAACAGCCAAGGATTTAATGTGGTTTGCTAAATCTGAAGGGCGGCTTAGCTAAAAATCATGGTCGTCAGTCTCTGAAAATTCCACAGCATCTTTACTACTGACAGCATACTCTTTAGCCTTAGTAGCAAATGCAAAAGGCAACGGTAAGGAAACATCATTTGCAAAGTAAGGCCAGCGACTTCTGAGAGAATGGACAAAGTGAGCTAGCTTGTCAGCTTTGATTTCTGGGTGATGAATTAGGGCGATTTCTAAGATTTTGGCCTTGCCTGCTGCTCTGTTGCCACTATCAAGGCGAGAATGCTTCTGTTGTAGTATTTTTGTACCCTGTTCCGTGTTTAAAGGTTTTCTAAGGCTCAGGTAAAGCGATCGCTCCCCATCATCACATACATTCTGCCATCGATAAACACCACTGGTTCGACTACCAGGAGAATCTTTAACAATAGCAACTGGCACTTCACCATTATCTGCAACTCGTAAGCGCACAATCCACAGGCGATTGATTTCTGCTTGTGAAAGGTGCTGTTTTAGTGCTTGTAGTGGGTCATTAGTTACTAGATTTTTGTTTTGTAACCAGTTCAGCATTTTGCGAGCATTTTGTGCTTCTGCCATGAATAGCACACGCGGGGATTTTTCATCAGTAATTGGAGTATTTAAGCAATCTTGCAAACATTCAGCAACAAATTTATTGATTAATCTTTGTTCTTTTGTTTGCTCTTTGTGTTTTTGTTCATCATCAAGTTCTTCATTACTTTCATTATCAGAGTTAGAATCCCAGTCTTCATCCGAAAGGTGTGCAAGTCCAACAGGATATGATACCCAGCCTTGTTCATTAAATAATTTAGGTGTTGTTAACTCTACTTTTGCTGTTTGTGGATTAACTCTAATCATCAAAACAACAGTTTTGGGAATGTTTTCGGCATTTGTTTTGCGGGTGCGGCGTAGAACATAAAAGCACGTTAACCAAACATCAGGATCAATCCCATCTTTTTCAGGATTAATTAAAGGAGTATCCGGTAAAATTCCGAATTGTCTAAGTAAGTCTGATACTGCTCGTTTCACTGGTTCTAAACCTGATTTTTTCAGCTTTTCTTCACCAGCTTTGGTAATATAAGTTATTCGATGGATGTGTTGATTGAGATAGCCTGCTTTCACTGCCCCAATCCGCCATGCAAGTTTAGGATCGGCTTCAGTTTTGGAAGGTTTCGGTCTGATTTCAATTAAGGCTCCGCTTAATTCTTTAGTTTTAGGTAGAAATGCAGTAATCTTGTTAATGCGTTCTGCTAATAAATCAGGACGTTGCTGTTGATAAGTTTTCCTCACTTCAGAAAAACTTTTAATTTCTAGTTTTTGTGTAAGGTCGCCAACGTGTTGAGTTTTGATGCACAGCGAACCATATGCTCCTTCATAAATATTGCCTACGTTTGTAGGTGATAAATACAGTAACTTGCAAATCTCATCAATTAGTGCATCACGACATTGTGGAGTTTCCCACAAAATAAGTATAGTGTAGAGGGGATTTTCAAGTTTACGAAATACTGCTGGTGCTGCTAGTCTGGGTCGCAGCATTGGAGTAGCTGAATGATTTGGATCTTCAGATTTCTTGGCTTTTTTAGGCTTGGAAGATTGGTTATCTTCATCAACAAGCAGAGGAACAATTTTATTTTTGGGTTTTTCTGAAGGCCAGAAAATAAAAACATCTGTCAACCTTTGAGCTTCACCCACTCTCTGAACACAAAGACGTGCTTCAATAGCTCGATCTAAACTAGCCAAATCCTGTGGACTGACACCACCAAAGCAGGGTGGTTCACCTAATTTAGAAGTGTAGGCGATCGCAGCTTGGATACCACTAGGAATTGTGTTGATACCTGACCAATTGTGATTTGGGTTAGAAACGAAATTATTTGCGTCAGGAAGTTGAGAGTCATTGAGAGAAAAAAGATTGCTGATGGCTTGAGGCCATTTCCTTTGCTCTCCATAAAGCTTGATCGTCAGTGGAATAAAGCAAAAGGGTTGGCGTTGGCCATCTAACCATCGACGGTTATCACCGATATGAGCTTTTACACCTGGGTACGGTACATATTTCAGAGGTTGACTTAACCAGCGTCGAACTGATAAATGATGATAGATAATCGGTTTTTCGCGCCAAGGGACTGTTTGCAAAACAAACTTAAGGACAAACGAAATATATGCTGTTTCTGTTGTTTCCTTTCCTTTAGTGACCGTAACTTTACTGGGAGGCCATGACATTAACTCAGCGCCTTGGAGGCTAACTACTCGATAAAATGTCAGTTGATACTGCTCATCAACACCAAAGCAGACTGTTGGGTTTTGGAGAAACTCCTTGGCAAGGTAATCTGGAATGGCTTGGTAAAGGTTGCTTGTTTCGACCTTATCTTGAGGATGGAGTAAATCATACATTTTTGGCTCTTCCCAGTGCCAATCATCATTATTCAGATTTGCAAGCTGTGACTCAACATCTTCTAAAGAACTGAATTCTTCAATCAACCAATCTTTGATATAGTTACCCAAGTCAGAAAGGTCTGTGGTTTCTGTTGCTAACAACCAAGGTACATTGCCTCTCTGCCAGCCATTACGCATAGTCTTGATAATTTGAGGAAAGCTACCAACTATCAAGGGGTCAAGAGAATAAACTGGTACGGCTCGATAACCTTGACCTCTGAATCTGGCACGCTGTTGAGCAAGGTTGTTAGCAACTTGTCGCCACGCAGTAGGAACATAGATTGCAGAGAGTTCGCATGTTGGATTTGTTGCAGTAAGTTTCCAAGCACCAGGAAGAATAATTTTAGTCATAGTTTAAGTTTCTTTGTTGCATTTGTTGAAGTGCATTCAAAAAAGCGCCATAAAGCGATCGCCCCAACACATCGTCACTTTTGATATCAGCTTCCAGCACCTTGATAATGGCAACTAAAAGTGAAGTGGTTTGGCTGTCTTGTTCGCCTATGGCTGAATTTGGGGCAAATTTCACATCTATAAAATGGACTACTGCTGGTACGCCACCACGCACCAAACGCCCAATGATTTGCCAGATACTGACTAACTGAGTCCAGCAAAGTACCGATCGCTCGTCTTTTGTTAGTTGTTTGAAAGACCACGCCGTGTAATTCAAATTGACCATCTCAGCAGCAGCATTCTGGTAGAAGATATCTGCAACCTGGGTTATGGTTAAGTTTCCCAAAGTTGATTGAGCTTCTTCGTAAAGGGTGGAATCTTTTTCGTGTTTCAGCGCCCAAGCGTTGAGTTGCTGAACAGTAGATTGCCAGTTATCAGGTATTGGCATAGGTCTGTTGAGAAAGAGTACTGCACCGAAGGCAGCTTTACCTTGAGCATTCAAGATATTGTGACCCCGTTCTAGAGCCATCAAAGGAGCAACTACAATCTGTGTGGAAAGGTCTTTTAAATTCCGAATTTCGCTTCGCAAAATACCAGAAAGATTAGTAGGAGCATTGTCACGACGGAGGGTAGCAATACCATCGTCGTCCATGATTTGCAAGCGGTAGCGCGATTGTAAGATAGAGGCTACCCACTCCGATTCCTCGTAGCTACCCACAACAATCAAAATGCGATCGCGATCGTTCCACCATTGGGGTTGCTGTTGTTTTCGTTGTGATAAATCCTGAAATACGCGATCGAGAAAACTCTCTGCACGTCTTGCTGAGTGGCACATAGCCTCGACCATTTCTTTAGCAGCAAGTTTGCGTTTTGCAGGTGGCAATCCTGATAAAGCAATATAGTCGGCTTCCCGATTCTTTTTGGGACTAAAGAAAAATTGACTCTCAGCTATACCTGCCTCACCAGTTCTAGGTTGCAGTAACACGGTAGGTTTTATACTGATGTGATAAGCTGGCGAACCAGGGGCGTAGCTAGTACCTGATATCAGAACAGTATGCGGGCCTTCCCAGCCATCAACTGCGAACAGTTTTGGGAAATTTAACAGTAAAGCACGGCCTACACCTACATAGCGAAAATAGTCCAACTTACCAGCTTTTTTATTGCTAGGTTCTTGCTTATATAAAAAGCCTAGAATATTTCCTACTGGCGATTCTGGTAAAACTGGGAGAAAGTCTTTCGGTGGGCGATGCAAGAGGTCTTGGTTTAAGTCGTGCAAGTTCATTACCCGACCAAGGTCGCTCAGATTATCAACTAAAAAACCAAGTCGGTTGTCGAGTACAGTAATTAAAATCGCAAATTGGAGATTTCGGATTAGTTCTTCTAATTGAGTTTCATCTGGCACGAAAATATTGTGAGTTTCCAGCCATCTTTCACACCAAGGAGCAATTTCAGTTAATGCTTGACGGTCATTTTCCGCAGTTAGGATTGTCAATGCCAAATCTGAAAGTTCACCTCCACGACGGCGGTTAAGCGGATATTGCAAAAATCCGTCTAGTTCGTCCATCATTTGTTTGCGGCAGCGACGTTGTTCTGTGGGAGCTAAGTCTGCTTCAATGATGCGTTTACGCCGTTCTTCCATGATTTGTTGGCGAGTTAGCTTTGGTTTCGATGAAACAGTAATGTTGGGAGGATCGACAAGATCGCGGATAATGCGCGCAAATAAAGAACGACCTGTAAAGGGGAGAGGCCCCAACCACTCAACGAGTTTAGAACGGGTAAGAAGTAAGTGATAGATACGGTTAGTTGCATTTTGAGTGTGATAATGTGCGCTTGTCCAAGCAACAAAGCGATCGCCTGCCATATCACCGCGATCGGAATTGTAAATCATGGCAAGATTCAGTCCGAGTCTATTTAAAAATGAGTTTCCAGAAGCATCAACTAAGACTTCATCAGGGGCAAACTCTTCATCAAACTGAATCTGTACGCGATCGGCTTCGTCAACAAATAGAAATTTACATTCTCGATAAACCGCCTCAGCAAAGGTCAAGTCTTGTTCAAACCCTTGGCGGGATACACGAGTATGAATGAAACTAGCAGGAGTGAAAACCCAGACTAAGGCTGTAGCAATATCTTGTTCTAAATGGTGACGCGGACATTTGTAATAAAGGGGACAAGTATATTGCTCATAATCGCTTTCCTGCAAGTCTTCATCATCAGAATCATCATTCTCAGCTATAGGAACTTTTTGATAAAGCTTGTGACACGGTTCATTGCCAAATTCCCACTTCTCTTCTGATTGCACTAAAGCTAAAAGTGGGCAGACTGAACTAAACCAACGCCAAGCTGGATGCATCCCTCCCTTAGTAACTTCCTGACCCTCACTTTTGAGAATTGGTTCGTAGACTTTTGTCAATTGTTCTTGGCGCTTACTACCTAGCACTGGTGCAGCAGGAATTTCTAACTTGTGGCAAAACAAGGAAGCGAGGCGGACAGCTGTAGCTACATCATTCACCATCAACCCACAGCGATATTCTTGTTTAGCCAAGAGGTAAATCAGAATTTCCAACAGCGTAGACTTGCCCACATTCAAAAGTCCAACAATGTGGATCAGCCCCTCAAAATTCAGCTGATTACCCTGATGGAAATTATCTGATTCCGCATCGTATAGCTGGAAGAGAATGTTTTCCAAGCGGTTACGATAATTTTCTTGTTGCCCAAACTGAGATAATTTATCGTCCATTTCTTGGGCAGCTAGTAATAATTCCTCACGGGTAACGCTACACGGTGGATTTTGCTCAGTCCGTGTGCGATGAAGGGATACTAAAGATTCGGTGGCTACATTAGCAACTTCTTTGGGAATATCAATAGGAACTTCAACTGGAGAGTTACCCCTTTGGGAAATCTTCACATACCAGCGCCCTTCAGTTGCTAAGTTGACTTTTCGTTGTCTATGCTGTGGGGTTTCTAATAAAGTTGGGCGATATATTGCTTGTAACCGATTTGGGTAGATACTGGATGGAATAAGTTGAGGAACATTCCTTACCTCTTCAAGGCTATAGATTCTAAGAATTTCAGGTAAGTTGATGTACTCTTGAAGCACTCGCAACCACTGCCTACCTTTGCGCTGAATCAGATAGAAACGAGCATTTTGTATAAGTTGCCAGTTGCGATCGCTTTGTAGTTGTTGCACTGGAAAGCGATACCCTTTCAGTAAAGCTTCCACAGAAGTTGCGGGTTCTTCTGGTGCTACTTCCTGAAGTAAAGTTAATCCTAATTCCACATCAGCAATAAGTTGGGCAAAACGCTTAGTTTGACGCTGCTGTAATTGAGTATCTGCGTTAACTAAACTAGATAATACATACTGTTGTAATTCATCTGAGTTGCGGAGTTTTTTGCATAGATTCCTACGCCATTTAATAGTCTCACGCATTATTTTTCTTCCCTAAAATTGCTTGGGCTTGAGTAATGATTTCGCTAAATAGGCGTAAGCGTACCCCCTCAAGTTTTGGTTCTAGTTGTTCGCGCACAACTCTTATCCGCAAAAAGTCTTCACGTTCATCTGGAAAAACTACAAAAGTTTCCGTTGCATCACGCCGATACTGCACCTTTTGCAAACGTTCCTCATCTACAGATGCCCAATCTTTGAAATCAATTGCCCAGCGAACTTTACGCGGGAACTCTACGAGTAAGTCAAATTCATCAACAAAAGGCCAAAGAGTTACGCGCGAACCCAATTTTGTAAGTTCTTCTTTAAGTTGAATTTCCCAAATGCCTGGCAGCGTACCGTACCAATGTACGCCAGGAGTAACGGCTTTCCATTCTTCTGCTTTTTCTTTGGAAATAGATGATAATGGTTGGAGGTTACTATTTTCACAAAGCCTTTCACACCACGGGTTACGGCAAGTGTAAGTACCATCAGGGCGTTGGCGTTGAACATACTTGCAACGAGGACATAAATGATAAATGCTGTTCTCGGCTAACTTATTCATATCGATATAGATTTCTAGCTGCGTCAATAACTCCCGCAGTGGTTTGAGTTCGGGTAAACGTAACTGTTGTCGATATTCTGAGTAATGAAGAGTGGGTTTGGTAATAATCATTTGTCGAAAGACACGATAGGCATCTTCTAATTGGTGTCCTCGACAATATTCCAATACATCTTTCAGTACTGACTCTTGTACCTGCGCCACCACATCATTACCTGAAACTTGCCATTCTCTGGCAAAGTCAGAAACTACTCCGTCTTCTATGAGGCTGACATCTGGCGAAAGATATTTAATTTCTTGGGCAAGTTTCCAAGAAGTAATTGATGTTTCCGCCCAATTAAAAAATTGGGGTAGGTTCTCTGGGGCTTGTTCTTCCAGCAGCAAGGAAGTTAAGTACATACGCGACATTCCAATGCGAAGAGCTTCTGGTACTTGACTTCGCTTTTCTAGCTCAAGTTTTTCCCACTGCACTACGCCAGTAGCCAGATATCGCAGAGTGTCCGTCACAGATAGCTGTAAGGAGGGTTTTTCCGGTTCAGATGTAAGGAGGCGAAGACTGCGGGCGCTGTGATTATCCCATTCAACGTCTATACCGCGCATAGTCTGCAACCACTTCTGAACTGTTGCTTTCTGACATGGTTGCATTCCGAGTTCTTGACACAACTCTTCCAAGGTTGGCCCTTGTTTGTGAATGCGAAACCATTGCTCAAGTGCATCAAGAATTTTTTGTCGGTGCTTGGTGATTCTCATTGTTCACCCTCCTGTTTAGCAGAAGTGTGACACCCACTAAAGTTGCATGTCAATCAACTGTTTCGATGTTTCCATTAAGTTTCCAAAGTTTCCATTTTTAGTAATACTTACGCATTTATGACACAGTTCTGTGATTTCAAAAGGTCACTTAGCATCAAGGACTTTGCCAAATAGTTAGTGAAAATTTATGAAGAACCAGAAACCTGCAAAGTTGTTTTACCCCTTAACTCGTTTAATGTCTGGGAATATCCCTCACTAAGAAATAAGATTGCTCAGTTTCTTTAAGTATTAATACAGTATCGGTCTGCATTGCACTCAGTATGGTGGATTGCTATTGAGTAGGTCATACATTTTTCAGCATAAATAGCTAGCTTTTGTTGCAAAAAATCAACATTATTTAGCGCTCAATTGAGAGTTGCAAAATCAAAATAACTTGCAACAGATAAATAAGCGAAATCATGCGTGTAAATACTGAACGGCAGAATGGGTACTCCCGTAAGTTCAGTGAAACGACGATGGCTTAATCATCTATGACTAAGGAAAATAATGACAGCTTTGAAGGCAATATACGCAACTCCATTTTTTTAGAAAAAGGAGTTACAAAAAAGGAATTTATATGGCAACAACTGAGTCATCTGTACGGGCTGATGGTATAGAGTTATTGCATTTATACCACCAAAATCCCTCTATTAAACTTCGTAATAAACTTGTACAGTTACATACCGGATTAGTCCGCAAGATGGCTCATAAATTTAGCCATCAATGTAATGAACCTTATGAAGATTTAGAACAAATCGGTTATTTTGGTTTAATTAGGGCAATTGAGCGCTTCGATCCCAGCCAAGGATATGCTTTTAGTTCTTTTGCTGTGCCATATATTCGCGGTGAGATGCTGCATTTTCTACGCGATCGCAGTACTCTATTAAAAATTCCTCGTCGCTGGCAAGAACTGTACAATGAAGGACAAAGAATTCGCAAAGAATTAGCAATGACTTTGGGTCGCACTCCTAAAGATTCAGAAATTGCCAACATACTTCGTGTATCTCTGCAAGAATGGCAAGAAACTAAGTTAGCGGCTCAAAACCGGATGCCTCTAAGTTTGGATGCTACCGCAGTTCACTATGTTGATTGCCAAATAACTTTAGGCGAAGCACTTCCTTGTCCTCGTTCCACCGCTCTCCAGATACAAGAAGAAGAACGCCAACAACTCCAAGGCGCTATCAGTTTGTTAGAAGAAAAGCCCCGCATGGCAGTTGAGATGGTCTTTTTGAAAGAACTTTCTCGCAAGGATGCTGCTAAGAATATTGGCACCAGTCCCATGACAGTAACGCGGTATCTGCAAAAGGGAATTCAGGATTTGATGGGTTATTTGCAACCACAGGTGATGCCTACAGGATCGTAGACAGTGGTTAGTGGCAAAGCAACTGCAAATGACAAATGCCTATTGACTAACTACCGAGATTTTAGATCGGCGATCGCACCTCTGGTCATGGCAGCAATGGTTTTATCGGACGCTTTTGGCAAATGATAATACTTGCCTCCTGCTGTTTGCGATAATTCCTTAGCAAAACCAGTGGAAACAAATTTACTTTCTGTGTCAATCACCAATAGTTGCATTCCCAAAGCTCGTAATCTAGCGGCAATTTCTAGCAATTCCGCTTTGATATCTGGTTTTTCTCCTGGTTCTAGCTGTTCACCTAAAGAACGCGCTAGAGGAATATTACCCCGCCCATCGGTTATCGCTACAATCACAACTTGCCCAATATCTCCACTCATTTGGGCATTTAGACCGACGCGTACAGCTTGCGTTAAACCATGTGCTAGCGGCGAACCTCCACCACAGGGCAATCTTTCCAGGCGGTTGCGTGCCAAGGCAATAGAACGCGTTGGCGGCAATAATACTTCCGCCTGTTCTCCTCGGAAGGGAATCAAGGCTACTTGGTCGCGGTTTTGATAAGCTTCGGTCAAAAGTTGCATTACCGCACCTTTAGCTGACTGCATCCGGTTGAGGGCCATTGAGCCAGAAGCATCTACCACAAACACCACCAACGCCCCGGCTTTGCGTACCAAACGTTTCGAGCGGATATCACCCTGCTCAACAATTACTTTTCTACCTGGATGTCTCTGCCGCCGTGCTTTTTGATACGGTGCAGCGGCTCTGAGGGTGGCATCTACGGCAATACGGCGCACCTTACCTTTTGGCAGCATTGGCTTAATGTAGCGTCCTCGGTCTTCAGAAAAGATGACACTACGACTGCCAGATTTACCCTGCCGTTTCGCCATCTGAGCAAAATAAAGCACACTATCATCAAGGATCACTCCTTCCGGATCAAAGATGAATTCTTCGGGGATGCTGGGTGGTTCTTGCTGTTCTTGTTCCTCTTGTTCTTCCTCCTGTTCCTCTTGTTCTTGTTCTGGCTCATCTTGATTTTCAGGTGGGGGGGGTGGTGGCGGTGGTGGCGGTTGTTCGGGTGGCGGTGTCTGCACGATTGTTGCTCGTGGGACAATCACCAATTCCACAGCGCGGCGCAAATCTTCAGCATTGACTGTTGTTCGTCCCTCCAAAGCCGCAGCCGCCTTGGCAACTCGCACGGCAAATAATTCAGCGCGATGTCCTTGGACTCCGCCACGAATTGCCTCATTTACCAAATAGGCAATTTGGTCATGGGTGATGATTACTTCTTTGAGCCACTCCCGTGCCAGAATAATTTGAGTTTTGAGCGCATCTAAATCTTCGTGGTACTGCTGGAGAAACTCTTGGGGAGATTTAGAGTAGGCGATCGCTTGCTCTACTGCTGCTACTCTTTGATCTAAGCCGAGTACACCGTCAGCAGAAAGTGCGATCGCAATTCTATCTAGTAAATGCTCCCGTAGCGCTCCTTCTTCTGGGTTATAGGTGGCAATAAACAGCGGTTTACAGGGATGCTGAAAACTAATCCCCTCGCGCTCAATCTGGTTGCGTCCTTCAGATAATACTGTTAATAGTTGATTTGATATTTGGTCGTCTAATAAATTAATTTCATCCACATACAGAACGCCTCGGTTTGCTGTAGCAAGTAACCCAGGCTGGAAAATCGTGTCTCCTTGCTTTACCGACTGTTCTACATCCACAGAACCCAGAAGTCGGTCTTCTGTCACACCCAAAGGAATTTGCACAAAGGGCGCAGGAATGATGTCGGTGGGCACATCTTGAATGTCTTTATCCGCGTACTCTGCCAAAAGTACATCATCCCATTCTTCCGGATGGCTGGGATCGCAGTTGCTAATCGAGCCTTTTACCACTTCAATGGGTGGTATGAGGGCGTGGATAGCACGAGCCATCACAGATTTTGCCGTACCGCGGCGACCTGCGATCGCAACTCCTCCCAAACCAGGATCGACAGATGCTAATAGCAAGGCTAATTTAATTGCTTCTTGACCGACTACGGCTGTTAAGGGAAAGGCAGCGATCGTGGGGTTGATGATAGGCGCAGGCATTGTTTGCAAAATAGCTAGTCTCGGCTTTTAGCATATCAATTTCTCGCAACTTTAGAATAAGTGTTATGGGAAAGGGGCAATGGTTGTGCGTAGGCGTAGCCCGTCGCAGATATCGCGTCCCCACTTTTTGATACTAAGTAGATTTTCAATAAACTTAATTTATTAATAATCTATTGTTTAAAATAAAGTAATGCTTTGATACTTATGGTCTGATTCTCTATTGACATTGCCGTTTTCTTTTCTGTCTTACGTCTAACTTTTAATTCTTGTCCCCAAGAGCCTGCAAAAACTTGTGAGTGAAATCACAGTAGCCACACAATTACTGAAATAAACTCAAATGTAGGCATAAAATAATACTTCAAATTTATGGCTTTACTCGAGCTAATTTTAATACTAGCTACTGTTACTGGTGTAGTAGATGGTAAGACGATTCGGGTTAAAGATAATACAGGGCACACTGGTACAGTTAGACTAGCCTGTATTGATATACCTGAGACATCTCAACAGCAGTATCATTTAGCGGCCAAACAGAAACTCGAAAAAATGCTACCACCCCGAACTCCTGTAGTCATCAGGACTGTAGGAGGAGATGAACTTGACCGCACATTTGGTGAAGTGTATGTGGATAATCGCTCGGTCAATCTCCGTTTGGTTGAAGAAGGTTATGCTGTAGTCGATCGCGAATCTCTAAATATCTGTGATGAAACTAAAACGCAATTTTTAATAGCACAAGCCAATGCTGAAAATAAACGGCTAGGATTATGGCAGCAATTAAATCCTGCTATTACTAAGAAGGTTCCCAGATAATAGATACAGGTTCTATATAGATCTGTCAGTTAAAGTAATTACCGCAGTGCGATCGCAAAATTAGAAAAAGTGATAGGTGAAATTGAAACGCCTGCGGTATGGGAATTACGAATTTACGGGAAGTTACTACCCCTTCTGTTTAAATGCTTGTGCTGTAAGCAACGCTAATGCAGCCCCGGTAGCGATCGCCCCCCACTGAAGCAAAGGATTTTTATCCAGCACATCGGAAATGCTTGGTATCACTAAATTTTTATAATCTCCGTCCACTCTGTCGTGTTCTGGAACTGGTTGGTAAAGATTATTCGGTTCCTCGGACTTCGGCTCGTTACTGTGCTGCAACTGAAACCCCACGAGTAATAACAGCGAATCTACTAAAGATGGCGATATTCGCTGTAGTAAATCTAATAACTTAGCTATATCCCCAACTAAATAATCACGAGTCGGGTGTTCGGCTGCATAGATGATGGCATCAGCTACCAGCCTGGGATCGTAGTAAGGTGGTATACCTGATGGCTTGACACCTAACCTTGTAAGGCCATTATTCCAAAAAGGTGTGTTGATGACTGCTGGCTTGATACTTGTCACACTGATGGGCCATTTTTCGTGTAGCAGTTCCAAGCGCATAGCTTCAATAAAGCCCTCCACTCCGTGCTTAGATGAAGAATAAGCACTCTGGTATGGAAGCGATCGCCTACCTTCCATTGAAGATACATGGATCAATGCCCCTCGCCCCTCATGCTTGAGATGGGGTAATGCCGCCATTGCACCATATACCTGTCCCATAAGGTTGACATCAATGACACGCTTAAACTCTTCTGGTTTTGTGCGGTCGAAAGTGGCAAAAATACCAACAGCAGGGACATGTACCCATGTATCCAATCGACCATAAACCTCAACAGTTTTATCAGCGAGCGCTTTAACTTGCTCGAATACACTCACATCAGCAACAACAAAAGTTGCCTCACCGCCAAAGTCACGAATTTCTTTAACTAAAGATTCTAATCCTGACTGACTGCGAGCCGAGACAACCACCTTGGCTCCGCATCTAGCAAACTTGAGCGCTGCTTCACGTCCGATGCCGCTAGCAGCCCCAACGACTGAAACGACTTGCTGATTAATTGGCTTCAGTTCCATAGATAGTACTCCTTTGAGTCTGAATCAAATACAGTTGGGAACATAATCGTAGATAAACCTGCTTCCAAAAAGCCAGGAACCCAATCGCTCTTGTTCTGGTAAGCTCTAGGGAAGGGAGGGATGAGCTAAAGAGCAACACCCTCAAAACTAAACCCCTTGCTTTGCACCTAAAGGCGTTTTACTGCTAGCGATCGCTAACTCATCGATAGCCGTAGTCTTGAAAGCTATTTGACAAGGTAATAATTGCCCATATGCGTTCCAGAAATTGCCAAAGACATACAAAAATCAAGCAATTTTTGATTTTGAATTGACCTCGACCACAACAAGCAGGTCATGAACCAGAAAACCTATTACTAATATCTAAAATCGCCACTTAATTTCACTTTGAAGATGAATACTTTTTTGATTTCCAAAATATAAATTGATTAAAAGTGCTATTTGATTTCTAACAATTATAGAAACAAATATTTAGTAAATAAATCAACCTATAGAATTATAAATATTATAAAAATATTACTCTGTAAGACTATTGATAAACAACATATTAAGTATGAGAGGATACTGCATTGCAGTCAGTCCACCACTAAGGATGGGAGACGCTACGCTGACGAGCATCAAGGCTCTGCTTTTCCCTCGTTGTAGGCGGAACGCTTTCCCGCAGGGTAGCAACTGGCATGGCTGAGTGACAAGTCATATCAAGTGCGGCTAATTAGTTATAATTCCCGAATCTATGCAGATGAGCAACAAAAACACCTCCCCTCTGCCTAGAGTGATGGAACGATAAAAATACTAATCCCCATTCCCTTATTCCTTGTCAACTACTTAGTAGTTTGTGCTTGCGGTTTCTCAACAAGTGTGACATACTCAAAGCTGAAAGTACACTATTCCGATAGTTTTACAGTATATTAAAATCTTGGTATAAGGAATCAATCATGCTCAAAGATACTCAAGGACTAGTAGTTACAACAGATTCAGCCAAAGCGATCGCTGCCATTAACCATTTCATCGAGCGATCGCTCGGTTATGGCAAAGATGCAGAAACAGTAATATTGCAAGCAATTACGGCAGATCCAACTTGTGCATTAGCTCATGCTTATGCGGGTGCTTATTATCTGACCCAAGAAAGTAGCAAAGCTTGGCAGCAAGCACAACCATATCTGCAAGCAGCACAACAGTATTTAGCAAAGATTACTAACAGAGAACAGTTATATGTGCAGGCAATTTTAGCTTGGGCAAATAAAGAGATTGATGTAGCGATCGCGTTTCATGAAGAAATTACTAACCAATTTCCCCACGATTTAATTTCCGTTCAGCAAGGACAGTATCACTATTTTTATACAGGCAATCAAGAAAAATTACTAGAAATTGCCCAAAAAGTTTTATCTAGCAACTCAGAACAACATTATTTATACGGCATGGTGGCATTTGGTTTAGAACAATGTCACCAACTTAAAGCAGCAGAAAAGATGGCTCGTATTGCGATCGCACTCAATAGATACGATCCTTGGGCGCATCATGCGATCGCTCATGTCATGGAAACTCAAGGAAGAGTCGATGAAGGCATAGCTTGGATGGAGAGTTTTGCAGATACCTGGGAAAACTGCAACTCTATGCTCTACACACATAACTGGTGGCACATTGCACTGTATTATCTAGAACTGGGAAACTATCAGAAAGTTCTTTCACTCTACGATACTCACATTTGGGAACGTGCCAATAAACAATCTCCCAAAGACCAAGTAGGAGCAATTTCACTATTATTGCGGCTGGAATTACGCGGGGTAGATGTGGGGAACCGTTGGCAAGGCATCAGTCCTTATCTTTACAGTCGTATTGATGAACACGCTTTACCATTCCAGGATTTGCATTATGTCTATGCTCTTGCCAAAGCTAGACTGCATGAGTGGGTAAACGAGATGCTTCAGAGTATGCAATATCATGCCTTAAGTATCAATCCTTTTCTGCGACGGAGTTGGTTGGAGGTAGCAATTCCCGCAGCCAGAGGAATGGTAGCTCATGCCAAAGGTGATTTCAACACAACTGTTGCGGAACTCAAACCTGTTTTGTCACGCTTGCATGAAGTGGGTGGTAGTCATGCACAGCGCGTCTTATTTGGGCAAGTTTATCAAGATGCAGTGTTGTTGGCACAAAAACAGAATCATATTTATGGCATGACTGCCTAATTTGAATACGATCTTTTATTTATACACATTACTACGATTGGCTATCAAAAGAATAGTAATAATTTTCTCTGTATCATCCACTCGATCAACGACTCGCCAATCACCAATTCGATAACGAAAAAGTCCCACCAAATCGCCTGTAAGCCACTTAATATTTATCTCTATATCTGCTTGCTGATTTCAGGTTGCACAGATAATGTTTGCGATCGCAATTAGGCAGGTATTTTCTGCGATGTAATCCCATTAAAACCGAAAAATATACTAGATTCTGTATCAAGATAAGTTTACAAAAGAGCGATCGTGGTAAATCTTGTTTAGTATCTGATAATTTTCTAATTTTACTGCTGCAAAACGCCTGACTCCAAACTTTTCCATAACTCTTTGCAATTCTGCATCTGGTTGGAGTAGAGCTAACTGCATTTGTTGAATTAAAGATATGCCTAAACGCTGTGCAACTACCAATGGTGGCATAGGAGAAGGCCCCAAAACTTCCACCACACGCAAATGCTTTGATAATTCGGGAAAATCGTTTAATTCCTGTTCCAATACCACACTGTCAATTGCTGCACAATCTGCTAATCCCTCAACTACCCAGCGAATTGAACGCTGATGAAAGCCTGATTTTATCGTTTTCCCAAAAAAATTATGAGGGTATTGTTCCTGAATTAAGCGGTGGCACAGTAAATTATAACCACTGTTAGAACCAGGGTCGTTATAGCAAAATGTTTTCCCTAATAAATCTGCAAATTTTTTAATATTACTATCTGCATTGACAATTACATCTGCATAATAAATAGGGCAATTACCATACCGAGATGATTGTAATACAGGGGCTACCAATGTCTGCAATTGGTTGGAAACTATTTGACTATAGCGAATTAGTGGTAATCCACAAATAAAAGCTAGGTCTAGTTGGTCTTGAAATAACAGAGGGTCTTCTAAGGGGTCGCATTCACCTTGCTCTAGTTGGGTTTCTATTCCTAAAACACGACCTAAATAAGCTGCGATCGCTTGATAGAATCCCAACCAATTGGGAGCTAGGTAAGATATAGTTCGCAACCCTTTATATCTAGTCATTTTTGTTCTACAACGGTGTGATGCTGAAAAACTTGAGTTAACTTCTTCCCAGACCAATAGAGATATAAAAAGCTCAGACTAGCAAAAGTCAGCAGCATAATTCCAAAAACCGTTGCATAGCCTTTAGTGTGCCACAACAACCGCTTTAACAAAGCTGTACCTGTTTGTGATATCTTCCACAAAAAATGATGATTTACTTTTTCAGTGTTTTGGATACTGATGTGTTGGGCTAATGCCATTTCGATTTTTCTCCTCAACCCAAGAAAACAAAGAACGGTAATTTGATAGACTTAGTGTAGATTGTACACCATATCATCACAGCTGTTTCAAAACTAAAAAGCTATCTTTGGCAGGTAAACACTCAAAGATGGTTGAGACTATTGGCTGATTTTTCAACTCTTCCCTGCTAGTGTCGTTAAAAACTTGTTACATTTTGGTTGGAGAAAAAATCAAAATAATTGTTGACTGTTCCCACCATGTCCAACAGCATTCTCAAGTCAGAGGATTCTCCTCTTGCAGTCACATCTCAAACCCAAGTCACAGAAGATATCCCTGCTGGTGGCATCGACCCAGATTGCTTTGATTGGCACGAGGTTTGGTATCCTGTCCACTATATTGAGGATTTAGATAAATCGCAGCCAACTCGTTTCACCTTGCTAGAGCAGGATATTGTGCTGTGGTGGGACAACAAAGAACAGATGTGGCGAGCATTTGTAGATCGATGCCCACATCGGTTAGCACCACTTTCGGAAGGGAGAATAAACGAAGCCGGATTGCTCGAATGTCCTTATCATGGCTGGGCGTTTTCGGGAACAGGAAAATGCGATCGCATTCCTCAACAAGAGGAGGGGGGAAAGGCAGAAGTTTCTCAACGTGCTTGCGTGACTTCACTACCTACCACAGTTCGCCAAGGGCTGTTATTTGTTTATGCTGGTTCTTCAGAGAATGCAGCTAAAACCAAAGTTCCCATTGTTGACATCTTAGATGCAGAAAAAGACGGTTGGATTTGCCTCAATACTTTTAGAGACTTACCTTATGATGCCCTGACATTGATGGAAAACGTCCTTGATTCCAGTCACATTCCTTACACCCACCATGGTACTGTCGGCAATCGGGCTAACGTCTCTACTGTAGAATTGGAGATTGTGGAATCAGGAAAGTGGGGATTTAAAGGAAGTTGGGCAGCAGGCCCCCGTAAAGGAACTCTAGGAAAGCAGGATACTATCTTTATTGCTCCTGGGCTAATGTGGCATGACCTTACTTCTAAACAGTTTGGTAGAACATTAACGGTAGTCTACGCTACTCCTATTCGCAAAGGAGAATGTCGGCTATTTGCTCGCTTTCCCTTCAAGTTCAACTCAAAATTACCAGGACTGTTTCTGAAGCTAACTCCGCGCTGGTACTCACACATCGGGCAAAATAGCGTGCTAGAAGATGACCAGATTTTCCTGCATCATCAAGAACGGTATTTAGAACAACGCGGTGGTAGTGCCAACTTTACCAAAGCATTTTATTTGCCAACCAAGGCAGATATGTTTGTATTCCAGTTGCATTCTTGGGTGAACCAATATAGTGTCGATCCTTTTCTAGGAAAGACTCTACCACCACCATTGCCGAAGGAAGCTCTACTAGATAGATATCATTCCCACACGAAAAAATGCGCCAGTTGTAGCACTGCACTGATTAACCTGCAACGGTTGCGGCTGGGAATAGCAGCGGTGACAGCGTTAGCTTGGGTGCTGCTTCCCTTACTGACGCTCATTTATGAGATAGATACGATCGCCATTAGCTTTGCGATCTTGGCTGTTATTAGCGGCGCTAGCATTTGGTTTGGTTTAGGCAAGTTGGAGCGACGATTTTATCAAGGACGCTCAGTTCCGCCCAGAAATTTTCCTGAGACAATTCGGTAACAGTACATAGCAGCATTTGAGTAGCCAAGGCAAGATATTGGTGTTTATCGGCTGCTTGGGAATCTAAACCTTACCAAGGATTCTGATATGGCAAAGGTAATTCTTCACCACGAGCAAACTTAGCAGCTCCCAGGTTAAAGTCTTTTGCAAGCAACAGCCATAATGTGAGCGCCGATCCCCAATACAGAGGGTTCGGTTTCTAGCCAACGGATGGCTTTTAGCAGGCGATCGCGACGACCTTGCTCATTCCAGTTTGACTCGAAGTTTTGTAGTAACCAGCCAGGGCCTTCAATAGATAAGATTTGTTCAAAATGTAAACCAGCTTCTTTAATTTCTGCTTTGAGTTCTTCAGGGTGATGTAAGAAGGCTGTTGTGAAGTAGGCAGGATGGTTGTTGGGGTTGCGGTGTTGACCATCAATTAAATCCTGCTGCACAATGCCTACAAACTCTGGGTCATCTAGATATCCTGAAAATAATCCATCTAAAGTTGAAGCAAAGCGAGAAATTCCCACAGCGAAGGCAAGACCTCCCGTTTTTAAAATACGATGAGCTTCACGCAAAGCAACTATCCGCTCTGTGCGCTCGGTTAGGTGATACAAAGGCCCAAGTAAAAGCACAGCATCAACACTATTATTCGCTCGATTTAGTTGACGAGCATCTCCAATTGCCAAACTAGCGAGAGGATAACTTGGTTGCGCTTGAGAAAAGCTGCGGGCTTGTTCTACATGCAAGGGAACCGCATCAATCAGATGGACTTCATAGCCCTGCTGGGCCAGCCAACAAGAATAGACACCAGAACCGCCACCAATATCAAATATCACTGCTGGCGGAGGAGGCAAGTAACGGCTGAGAATTTCTTGGGTGCGGACTAATTCCAACTGTCCTGTACCTTTTGATAACCGCTCTTGCTCTCTTCCACTGGCATAATGGCTCAATGCCTCATTTGAAAGCAGGTTGTGTAAATCAGATAAATCTGACATCTTGTTTATTGATTACAAAGGCTAAATGTCTAGACTGAAGTTGCTGAGAAAATGCCAGCGATCGCCAGAATCTTTACAATATTAAATAGATTAAAGATGTATACCAAAGAACAGAGTTAGAAGCAATGGTACTATTTGGATTTGGCAAAAAGCAGGTTATGCCCACTCCTCAAGAAGCTCTACCAGGACGGGCTGAGTCTATGTCAGTACCCGCTCATCACTATGTCAACAAGAATCCGCTGAAACCTCCTTATCCCGACGGATTAGAGAAAGCATTGTTTGGCTTGGGCTGTTTTTGGGGTGCAGAACGCAAATTCTGGCAACTTCCAGGAGTTTACACCACCGCAGTAGGTTATGCCGCTGGGTTCACACCCAACCCCACCTATGAAGAGGTGTGTAGTGGACGGACTGGTCACAATGAAGTGGTCTTAGTCGTGTTTGATCCCCAAGTAATTAGTTATTCGGAATTACTCAAAGTTTTCTGGGAAAGCCACAACCCCACCCAAGGGATGCGCCAAGGTAATGACGCTGGCACACAGTACCGTTCGGGAATTTATGTATATTCTGAAAATCAAAAGCAGCAAGCAGAGGCATCACGAGATGCTTATCAGCAAGCTCTCAATAGCGCAGGTTATGGAAAGATCACAACAGAAATTTTAGATGCGCCTGAGTTTTACTACGCAGAAGGCTACCATCAGCAGTACCTAGCCAAGAACCCCAACGGTTATTGTGGGTTAGGCGGGACAAATGTTGCTTGTCCTGTAGGCGTAGTTGAATCGCCGATGAATGGGTAAGAGGTAGGAGAGCAGGGGAAGCAAAGGGAGATGAAGAAGACGTGGGGATAAGAGAATAACCTTCTGCCTTCTGCCTTCTGCCTTCTGCCTGCTTACAACACAGCTTTGAGCAAAGCGATCGCCCCGACCCACAACATAATACTAATAGGCGCACCAATTAGAATACCTGCCAACGCCCAGCCTCTTTGATGGGTTTTGAAGTGTTCAATACTGCGCCAGCGTCTGCTTTTCCAAGCCCATTCATTGCCCTTGGCACCAAGGGCGATCGCCATTACCCAACCAACTTGTGGTACAAAACAAAACAACCCATACCACACTTGATTAGTCCACAACCACAACCAAGGCAGTAGAAATGCGCCCCAATTCCATCCCAGAATTTCTTCGGGGACGGGTTCTGCAAGATTATTTATACCGCAACCAGAATTGTTAATAAATGTCTTACTTATAGGTTTGACAACTAGACCAGACTTGAGACCATCTAGAGCTTGACGGGCACTAGCAAAACGTTGCTCTGGTGCGGGTTCTGTCAACTTGTGTAACCATCTGACAAAACCAGGACTGAGGTTAACTCGGTCAGCAAATTGCAACCGCAAATCTTGCTGGGGTAATTCACAAGGGGGAACGCCGGTTAACAAATGAATCAAAGTTGCTCCTAGTGCATAAAGATCCGACGCTGGAACCGCTCGACCACCAAATTGTTCCATTGGCGCATAACCATAAGTACCCACAATAGTAAAAGTAACGCCCTCTTTGGCGGCTTTATCTTGAACTGCACCAAAATCTACCAAATAAATCCGATTATCTTTACCCCAGATTAAATTAGTCGGCTTGATATCCCGGTGTAATACGCCCGGATTCAGTTCGTGCAGATATGTGAGAATTTTTAAAACCTCAACAGCAATTTTCTTAGCTCGCTTTTCTGTCACCCTTGCGCCAACAGTCAGTTTTTCCTTCAGTGACTCACCAGGAATATATTCTTGTACTAGACCAAACCAGAGTGTGCGGTCATCAATACAAAAATAATCAAGATACTGAGGAATGCGGGGATGGTGTAGCTGTTTGAGAATCTGTGCTTCCCGTTCAAAAAGTTTAAGGTCATCCCACTGAATAGTACCGCCAAAGGCAAGGAGTTTGACCACAACTGTTGATTTTTCCGCATTCGAGGCTTGTAAATCTTTCGCTAGCCAAGTTTGACGAATTCCATTGTTGCCGAGTTGGCACTGGATTTGATAACGGCCTTGTAATAACTGTTCTACTTGCAGCATCTGACACCTGCTGGCAATTTACGCTAAGGTGATTCCCCTACTTATTCCAGGATAATCACTATCAAGAGGATTGGGGGAGCAGGGGAAGCAGGGGAGAACTAATGACTCCTCAGCTCGCAGACTATTGAGAATATAAGAGCCAAAATCTGGTAAATTAACTTCTGCCATCTGCCCTCTGCCCTCTGCCCTCTGCCTTTCTTTAGTCAAGAATTCACTTTACAGATATTGTGATATCTGACCCATTTGGAGATTTTCAGGTGTTTTAGCAACTACTAACTTGGAGTAATTAAAATTATGAAACCATTTCTTTTTGTAACTGACCTGGATAACACTCTCGTCGGTAATGACAAAGCTTTAACAGAACTCAACCAATTGCTGAGTCAACATCGCCAAGAGTATGGCACTAAAATTGTTTATGCCACTGGGCGATCGCCTGTTCTTTACCGAGAACTCCAAGTAGAAAAAAATCTTTTGCAACCTGATGCTCTCGTCCTGTCGGTGGGGACAGAAATTTATCTTGATGGTCATGAAACTCCCGATGCCGGTTGGTCAGAAATTCTCTCTCCGGGGTGGGATAGCGAGCTTGTATTATCGATAACTAAGTCTTTTCCTGAGTTAGCACCACAACCAGACTCAGAACAGCGTTCCTTTAAACTCAGTTTTTTCCTGCATCAAGAAGTAGCGGCTAATATTTTACCGCAACTTGAGTCCAAGCTGGAAAAATGTGAATTAAATGTAAAGTTAATTTATAGTAGCGGAATAGACCTTGACATTGTACCCCTTACCAGCGATAAAGGTCAAGCAATGCAATTTCTGCGCCAAAAGTGGAAATTTGCAGCAGAACAGACTGTTGTTTGCGGTGATTCAGGTAATGATATTGCTTTATTTGCTGTAGGCAACGAAAGGGGAATCATAGTAGGGAATGCTCGACAAGAGTTACTCCAGTGGCACAACGAGTATCCCGCTGACCATCGTTACCTAGCACAAGATTTTTGTGCGGGTGGAATTCTGGAAGGATTAAAATATTTTGGTTTCTTAGAATGATTAGTTATCTCAAAGGAATCGTCGCAGGTATTCAAACAATTAGCGGTAATCGCGTTGTTTTGACTCTAGAAGTGAATGGATTGGGGTATGATTTGCAAGTTCCGCAAAAATTAGCACAGCAGTTGCCAGATTCAGGGGGAGTGGCGCAAATTTTTACCCATTTTCAAATTCGTGACGAAGTGCCGTTACTATATGGCTTTGCTTCGCCAGCAGAACGCGATTTATTTCGCCAATTGTTGACTGTTAGTGGTATTGGTGCAGCTTTAGCGATCGCCCTCTTGGACACTTTGGAATTACCAGATTTAGTCCAAGCAATTATCGCCGCCAATATCCAAGTCTTAATTCAAGCCCCAGGTGTTGGCAAGAAAACCGCAGAACGCATCTGTTTAGAATTGAAAAGCAAGTTAATCGAGTGGCGCAAATCAGCAGGCTTCTTTGTCGCTACAGGCGGGCCAGCACCCGGAATTCTCGAAGAAGTGCAAATGACTCTCTTTGCCTTGGGATATACTGCCCATGAAGTCAGTCACGCCTTGCATGTAGTCAGCGAAGACATCGGATTGCCGAAAGATGCCTATGTGGAAGACTGGATCAAACAAGCGATCGCTCATCTCAGTAGCAGCGAAGTTGGTCAGTAGAGACGCGATTATACTCTTACGAGAAGCCGCTCTTACGAGCGTCTACGCGTCTGTACAATGGTCAGTAGTTAGTTGTCAGTTGTCAACAGCCATTATTGATTTAGTTATTTATAATTTTTCCCCCCTGCCCCTCTGCCCCCCTGCATCCGATCCTCCCATGACTGACCCTTATGCTTGGATAAAAGAATCTCTGGCAACTATTCATCGGGCAGACTGGTATCGCTCAGTACAAACAATCCACGGTCAACCGGGTGCAATTGTACTTCTAGCGGGGCAAGAAGTTATTAATTTTGCCAGTAATGACTATCTAGGATTGGCTGGAGATGAGCGCTTGATGAAGGCGGCGATCGCTGCTATTCAAGAATATGGTACTGGTAGTACTGGCTCTAGATTACTAAGCGGACATCGGGAATTACATAGGGAGTTAGAGACTGCGATCGCATCTCTAAAGCAAACAGAAGATGCGGTAGTATTTAGTTCCGGCTATCTAGCAAATTTGGGTGCAATTACCGCCTTAGTGGGTAAGCGCGATTTAATTTTATCTGACCAGTACAACCATTCAAGTCTGAAAAATGGGGCGATTCTTAGCGGTGCAGCAGTTATTGAATATCCCCACTGTGATGTTGCAGCACTAAAAACTCAGTTGAGTCAGCAGCGACAGAAATACCGACGCTGTTTGATTCTGACTGATAGCGTTTTCAGCATGGATGGCGATTTGTGTCCTTTATTGACACTGTTGGATCTGGCTGATGAGTTTAGCTGTATGCTGCTAGTCGATGAAGCTCATGCCACTGGAATACTGGGCAAAACTGGTGCTGGATGTGTCGAACATTTTGGATGTACGGGGAGGCTGTTAATTCAAATTGGCACTTTGAGTAAAGCCTTGGGTAGTTTAGGCGGTTACGTAGCGGGAAGCGCCTCCTTGATTGAATTTTTGCGGAATCGCGCATCCACTTGGATCTACACAACCGGACTGTCTCCTGCTGATACAGCGGCGGCGTTAGCAGCAATCAATATAGTTCAACAAGAACCACAACGGCGTGTGCAATTGTGGCGGAATGTAGATTACTTGAAAAAGTTACTGCAACAGCAGCTACTAAACCTAAAATTGCTACCCTCAGAATCACCCATAGTCTGTTTTCAATTACCAAGTGCATCCGAGGCGCTGCAAGTTGGAAAGCAACTCAGACAAGCTGGCATTTTTGCCCCAGCAATTCGTCCCCCCACAGTTCCAACAAGTCGGCTAAGAATATCTTTAATGGCAACTCATGAACTAAAGCATATCGATAAATTAATAGCAGAACTGAACAACATCAGCAAATAACAACTATAAATCATTCTTGGCGCTTTATCCTTTCTCTGCTTAGATTTCATCTATAAGTTTTTCTCTAAATTAGAATTAATACATTGATTTAAATTCATTAATTTAATAAATAAAATAATGTTGTAAATGTATTATCTACTCATCTAAAATTTTTAATTCAATGTTAAATACTTGATGCTAAGGTACCAGCTTAGTAAAAAATTAGCCTCTAGCAAAAGTATTTTTAAAGTTAGATGAAAATCTATCTGGAGATAAATTACTAAAATTTACGAACTAGCTTAAGGTATGATCAATCCCCTTGAAAAGTATTGGTTGTTCCAAAACATTTTCATATTTATTTTTCATGCCTTATATTAATTATTCTCAATTACGGAGTTATGGTTGCGATGTATTAATTATTGCAACAACACTGGCACTAATGCTGATACTAGACCCGTGGCTGAACATCAGCAGAACTCCTTTGTTGCCGTTTTTTAGTGCTGTAATTGTGAGTGCTTGGTATGGGGGTTTGAAGTCAGGTGTTTTAGCAACTTTCTTATCTGTTCTACTGAGCGATTACTTTTTTCTTGCCCCAACGTATAGCCTAAATTTTGATCCACCTGATGCTGTGCAAGTTGGGTTGTTTGTTGTGCAAGGATTGCTCTTGAGTGTCCTATTTGAGGCATTGAGAACCACTAAACAACAGACTGAGGTGAATCTACAGAAGCTGAAAGTGAGTGAGGAACAATTTCGATTAGCATTAAGCAGTTTACATATCGTCATCTTTCAGCAAGATCGAGATTTGCGCTATCGGTGGATTCATAATCCTCAAAGTAAAGAAACCAGCGAGGAAATCATAGGCAAATCTGACTATGAATTATTCCCAGCCTCAATAGCAGAGCAATTGACGACAATAAAGCGGCGGGTAGTGGAAAGTGGTGTTTCAAACCGTGAAGAGGTTCGGGTAACGGTAAGTGGAGAGACCCGTTACTATGACTTATTGGTTAAACCACTCAAGGATGCAGAAAATAGCATTCAGGGCATTACCTGTGCAGCTGTGAATATTAGCGAACGGCGAGTTGTGCAGCGCGATCGCCAGCAGACAGAATTAGAAAACACCAAACTATATCAAGAACTCCAACAAAAAGATGAATTTCTGGCTTTACTAAATGCTTGGCTGGCCAGTTCACCTTTAGCAGGTACCTTAGAAACTACTTTAGATCGAGGAGCTTTCTTTGTTCTCGACATCACAGCACGCAAGCAAGCTGAGGAAGCACTCCGCTATATTGCCCAAATTAGTAATACCCTCTCCACATCCCTAGATTACGAAGAAACCTTAAAACAGATTGCCAAAATCTCAGTCCCCCAGGTAGCTGATTGGTGTAGTGTCGAGATTTTGAACGAAGATGGTTCAATTCGCTGTCTCAGCATTGCCCACGCAGACCCAGCAAAAGCTGAGTTAGCGCGTCAACTTCAGCAGTATGCACCAGACCCCAAGGGTGTAACTCCAGTTGCTAGGGTACTGCAAACCAAGCAAAGCGAATTAATCCCAGCAGTATCTGACTCGTTACTAATGGCGATTACTCAAAATAACGAACACTTACAAGTTGTTCGACAGATGGGGATCGAGTCTGTGATGATTGTGCCTTTAGCTACACGAGGGCAAGTACTTGGCAGCCTTACGTTTGTCACCGCCCAATCAGCTCGTCGTTATGATGAATATGACCTAGCTTTAGCCAAGGATATTGCCCAGCGTGCTGCTTTAGCAATTGAAAATGCCCGACTTTATCGAGACATCCATGAGACTTTACTGCATTATGCCGAATCGCTATTTCTTTTAGATGCGCTGTTAGCAGCGGCTCCTGTCGCTGTCTGCTTCCTAGATCGAGAACTACGATATATTCGGATTAATCAGGTATTTGCTAATATTAACGGTTTGAGCATAGAAGAGCATCTAGGACGCAAATTTCAGGAAGTCCTACCAAAGATGAAGGCTGAGTTTGAACCACAGTTACAGCGTGTTTTGGATACGGGAGAACCTCTGCTGAATGTGGAAATCAGCGGTGAGACACGGGAGCAACCCAGACGTTATGGTTACTGGCTGGGTAACTATTACCCTGTCTGCGATGCAGTGGGGGAAACGGTAGGAGTTGGGATTATTTTGGTAGACGTAACAGCAGCAAAGCAGGCGGAAATTGCCTTACGCGAAAGCGAAGAAAGATTCCGGGCGATGTTCGACCAGGCAGCTGTAGGCATTGCCCAAGTAGCATTAGATGGGCAATTCCTTCAGATTAATCCTGCTCTATGTGAGATTACTGGCTACAGCCATGAAGAATTAATCCAAATGAACTGTGAGGAAATTACCCACCCCGAGGACTTGGAAGCTGATTCAGTGCAAGCTCAGCGAGTGTTAGCAAAGGAAATTAATGGTTATTCTCTAGAAAAGCGCTACATCCGCAAAGATGGTTCCATCGTTTGGGTAAACCTAACTGCATCAGTGGTGTGTGATGCTAACGCACAGCTGAAGTATATTTTAGGCATTATTGAAGATATCAGCGAACGGCAAGCCGCGCAGCGCGAACGCAAACGAGCAGAAGCAGCGCAACAATTTTTAGTCGAAACCAGCGCCCTACTGGCTGCCTCTTTGGATTATAAAATCACCCTAGCTAGTGTCGCGAATATGGCAGTTCCGACCTTAGCTGACTGGTGTATTGTAGATATTTTTAGGGAAGATAGCTCAATTCAACAAATTGCGATCGCCACTGCCGATCCGGCAAAACGGCATATCTTACTCAAATTACGAGAGCGTTTTCCATCTTTAGTCGGCGGAAAACATCCTTTTTTGCAGAAGTTACGGCAGGGAAAATCGGTTTTTTATTCCGATTTAGACTCTATTGTTGTAGACAGCCAAGAAGCGGAATATTTTCAGCAACTAGGCAGCCTAGGGATTGCTTCTCTGATGGTGATTCCCCTCCGCTCTCGCGGACAAGTATTCGGAGCAATTTCTTTTGTCACAGTTGATTCAGGTCGTCACTACGAGCAGGTAGATTTAGCCTTAGCAGAGGATATTGCTCGGCGTGCTGCGACAGCGATTGACAACGCCCGCCTCTACCAAGAAGCTCAAAAAGCAAAACAGGCAGCCGAGCAAGCTGTCAATCGCACGGTACTTTTACAAAAAATCACCGCTGCCCTGAGTGAAGCCTTAACTCCCCAGCAGGTAGCTGACGTGGTTGTTAACAAAGGAATTGCTGCCTTGAAAGCCAAAGCTGGTTCTGTTGTCTTATTAACTGGCACTGACCTGAAAGTTTTACAAATAATGGGCTATCCGCAATCGGTTATAGATACCTGGGTAAGTTTCCCGATAACTACTGCTGTACCGCTTGCAGAAACAGTCAGAATTAAAAAGCCTATTTTTTTAGAAAATGTCGCAGCCTTAACTACTAGGTATCCCAACCTAGCTGATACTATAGCTAAAACTGGGAATAATGCTTGGGTTTCTATCCCACTGATTCTAGAGGGACAAGCGATTGGGGCACTGGGATTAAGCTTTGCTACTGCCCAAACATTTAACGAACAAGACCGGAGATTCATGTTAACTCTAGGGCAGCAGTGTGCCCAAGCGATCGCCCGCGCTCAACTTTACGAAGCAGAACAAACTGCACGGGCAGAAGCTGAGACAGCTAACCGAATTAAAGATGAATTCCTCGCCATCCTTTCCCATGAGTTAAGAACTCCCCTCAATCCTATCTTGGGGTGGGCAAAGTTACTCCGAACCCGCAAGTTTGATGAAGCTGCAAGAGTCCGGGCTTTGGAAACAATTGAGCGCAATGCCAAGTTACAAACTCAACTAATTGACGACTTGCTTGATGTTTCGCGGATTTTACGAGGTAAGCTGAGTCTGAATATTGGTGAAGTGGATTTGAGAACCACGATCGCGGCAGCTCTAGAAACGGTGAGTTTAGCAGCAGAAGCTAAGTCAATTCAAATTCACACAGTACTCAGCAATGATATCGGCCAAGTTATGGGCGATAGCGATCGCTTGCAACAGGTAATCTGGAATTTGCTATCGAATGCTGTGAAGTTCACACCTACAGGGGGACGGATAGAGGTGCAATTGTCAGTAGTTAGTGGTCAGTGGTCAGTGGTCAGTGGTCAGTGGTCAACAACAACAAACAACCAACAACTAACAACTGACAATTATGTCCAAATCCAAGTCATTGATACAGGTAAGGGAATTAGCCCGGAATTTTTGCCTTACGTTTTTGATTACTTTCGTCAAGCAGATGCCAAGACAACCAGGGTATTTGGCGGACTGGGGCTGGGACTGGCAATTGTACGTCATCTGGTGGAACTTCACGGCGGTACGGTTCACGCAGAGAGTCCCGGAGAAGGACAAGGAGCAACTTTTACAATTAAGCTACCGTTACACAAAAGTGCTGAGTACCGAGTGCTGAGTGTTGAGTCTGCTCAATTAGAAATCACTGACGAAGCAATACTTTCTGGAGTGCAAATTCTGCTAGTTGACGATCAGGCTGATGTGCGGGAGTTTTTTAGTTTTGCACTCGAACAGTATGGGGCAACTGTAACGGCGGTGGCATCGGCAAGTGAGGTATTAGAAGCCTTAGCTCGGTCAAAGCCAGATATTTTGTTAAGCGATATTGGAATGCCGATGATGGATGGCTATATGTTGCTGCGCGAGGTGAGAAAATTGCCACCAGAGCAAAATGGGCAAATTCCTGCGATCGCTTTGACAGCTTATGCCGGAGAAATTGACTACAATCGGGCACTAGCAGCAGGTTTTCAAAAGCATATACCTAAGCCTGCCGATCCAGTTGAGTTAGCTACTGCGATCGTCAATCTCATCGGACATAATAACAGTATTAATACTGAAGCAAGCGATTAAAAAAGCTTAGAGGAAGAAACAGTTCCACCAATCTAAAGCAAAGATATTTAAAGCTTATAAATTGACCCATTGTGGGCTAACCACTGTTTACACTCTTGATAGTCAAGGACAATCCGTTTGACTCTATCCGAAAACGCACTGTTTTTTGCTAAGTCGGTTTTACATTGTTAATGCATCAACTTATACCAATTCGTAATTCGTAATTCGTAATTCGTAATTAAGAAAGTCCCATTTAGTCTAGGTTTCTGGGTTTGGATCTGTATCATTATTTTTGGGAAATGGTATTACATTATTAATGCATCGGCTCACATTGTTAATGCATCGACTGACATTATTAATGTATCGGCTTACTTAGTTTTATCTTTAAAATCCAGAATTAAGTAGAACGGTGCAAATAAACAGAACTATATTACGAAAAGTAAACTTAACTAAAACTCTCTTCCCTTCTGCCATCTGCCCTCTGCCTTATCTTAATGATAAATATTCACGCCGACCTACTTAATACTTTTGCTTGTGAAGAAATCTGTATCAAAGTTTCGCTCGAAAAAGCCACAACGCCTTGAACCTGCTTATTTTTGTGTTTTAAATAACGCTTTCAGCCTTAACCTTTGATGGCAACGATGCGAATTCGTCGATAGCCGACTGTCCAAGTACCATTGTGATAAAGTGTCGGCTTCAGGTATTCCTCGATCGCACTAGTTACTTGTGTTTGTTGTTCAGCAGATAGTCCTACTAAGAAAGTACCTGCAAACATTTGCATCCAGTTTGCTATACCTGCTTCTCCCTCTACTAAAGGAGTGGGGCGGTCAAACAGAATGGCATAAGTAACATCAAAGCCTTGCTTTTCTAGAAGAGTGGCATACTCACTAATACTAGGAAAATACCAGGGATTTAGTCCTTCTGTAGGGATATTAAATGCTGCCAAAGCATTGTACAAAGCTTGAAGAATCGCCTGTATATTTCCCTTACCACCAAACTCGGCTATAAAACGCCCTCCTGATTTTAATGCCTGATGTACGCAGGCGATCGCTGCATCTGCTTCTTTTACCCAATGCAAGGCAGCATTAGAAAATACAGCATTTATTGGTTCTTTTACTTGAAAATTTCTGGCATCAGCAACCTCAAAACGCAAATGGGGATAGTTTTGTCTAGCCTTCTCAATCATTGCAGGCGCGCTATCAATTCCTATGACTTCTGCCCCTGTCAAAGCAATTTTTTCTGTAAGTTGCCCAGTACCACAACCAAGATCCAAAATTGATTCTCCTGGTTTTGGGTTGAGTAATTTCAGCAAGTCTTCGCCATATTGCCACACGAAAGCGTGTTTATCTTCATAAAGATTACTATCCCAATCATTATTGGGTATCAAAAGATTATTCATAGAGGGTGAAATTACAGGATGTTGGTTTGCCGATCTTCAACCACGCGCTTTAGGTCGATGACTGCCTAACCATTACAATAAAAAAGATTTTTAATCATGTCCAATATATTTTTCTATCTTAACTAATATCTAAAAGATATGAATTTAACTCAGAGATGGAATTACGACACCTACGCTATTTTGTAACTTTGGCAGAAGAATTACACTTTGGACGGGCAGCAGAACGATTACATATTGCCCAACCTCCTCTAAGTCAGCAAATTCGGCAACTAGAGAAGGAATTGGGTTTTGAACTGTTTTATCGCACGAAACGAAATGTGCAGTTAACAGAGGCAGGGCAAGTGTTTCTGAGTGAAGTGCAGCAAATTCTCAAGCAATTACAACAGGCAATCCAAGTCGGACAACAAACTAGTAGAGGCGAAGTTGGACAGTTGGTAATTGGCTTTGTCAGTTCAGCAGCGTATAATGTTATGCCAACTATTCTGCAAACTTTTCGTAGTTGCATCCCTGGCGTAAGCTTAGAGTTACATGAACTGACTACAGACCAGCAATTAGATTGTTTGCGGCAAGGTCGAATAGATGTAGGATTTTTGCGTCCGCCTGTGGAGGACAATACATTTAGTTGGGAGAAAATTTTTCAAGAGTCGCTGATAATAGCACTTCCTGAAACACATCCGCTAGCAAATCAATCTGATGTTTGTTTGCAATCGCTTGCCAATGAACCGTTTATTTTATTTCCCAGAATATTAGCGCCTGGACTGTACGACTTAATTATCAGTCTCTGCCAGCAAACAGGCTTTAGCCCTACGGTTACTCAAGAAGCCATCCAGATGCAAACGATTGTTAGTTTAGTCGCAGCCGATATGGGTGTGGCGATCGTGCCTGCATCTTTGCAAAACTTGCAACGCACTGGAGTAGTTTATAAAAATATTCAGGAAGCTAGCTTAGTTAAAGATGTTAGTGCAGCGATCGCGATGATTTGGCGACGAAACGAAAAATCCCCGACTGTGCAGGGATTCCTAGAGATAGTTAGACAAGTTGCAAAGCAATTATGAGAGTTTCTGCCCCCAGGTTTTACGGGAAGCAGGCGCAAGTGTTATTTGCTAAACTCTGAATTATTATTAGGAGTAAGTGTGATGTTTCAAGCCTCACCAAAAACGATCGCATTTGAAGAATTCCTAAATTGGAAACCAGACGGCGGACGCTATGAACTACACGATGGCGTAATTGTTGAAATGCAGCCAGTAGGCGATCGCAATAAAATCAGTTATGACCGCAATGCAGACACACCCAAAGGGCCGCGAGTTACGCCTAATTGATTTTGCAGCTTTAACTCTCGCCACAGTTGCGAACCTGTAATCTTGCCTTGCAGTAATTGGCGGTAGTGATGTATTGTTTTTTGCACTTGGTCTGGAGTTTCATTCACAAATTCGATGCGGAAGTGACGCAATCCCAATTCTAGAAGACGTTGTACGTACTCGGCTCCAGTTTGGGCAGTACCATTAAATACAGTGTTCCGACAACCAGCATCTGCTTGCAGGACGTGTTCGCTACCGACGCGGTCTTTTAATTTCACTTCATGCTTTTCACAAGGTCGTCCGCAGTTGGTGTAGTCTGTCCCCGTAGAGAGGAAAGCACAGAAGACACAGTGTTCCATGTGAAACATCGGCATGTGCTGATGGATTGTCACCTCAAAGCAATTAGGTGGAGAATTGGTAATCAAGTCTTCTAATTGGCTAATATTCAGGTCGTAAGATGCGGTCAAGCGTTCTAAACCAAAGTGTTGTTGAAAGTAATCGGCTGTTAAAGGGTTAGTAACGTTAAGCGAAAAATCTCCGATACAACGGTCTGCGGCAAAAAATTGTAGTTGGTCATAATTCCTCACCAGATAGCCATCTGCCTTGGAGGCACGCACTTGTTGTAAAATCCAGTTTTCCCCAGGTTTGGTAATTCGGGGTGGTGCAACCCAAATAGTGGGGAGTTGGGATTGTTGTCTGTGTTCATGGACTAATTGCACTGCTTCTCGGTAGGCACGAGGGTCTTCAAATTCGCAGTACAGTGTTTCGACACCAGCTTGGAGTGCGGCTTGGAGTTGCTTGAGGTTGCGTACTAGAACGATGAGTGAAGAGGATAAGATAGATGAGGCAGATGAGGAAGGGAGTAAGTCTTGGAAAGAGACATCAGAACGTAGTTGCCAGCGTTTGGGTTGACTTCGTAATTCTTCCAACTGCGTCACTATTTCTCGCCGCATCCGGTTCAACTCACTTACGGGCAGCATAACAGCACCGCTGAGATGATTGATTAGCATTCCTAAACAGAAGGGAGTGTTACCAAGACGGCCCAACTGTTCTTGTAAACGGTTTGTGTCCAAGGGTTTGGTGTGTGCCTCCACCAGTGAAATTGCAGACTCCAGCTGTACAATATTACCGAGTTCATCGCGGGCGATCGCAATCAGTGGCTGCCCAACTTCTCCGTAAACCTCCAAGGAAATAGGGCGCTGAAATTGAGGGTTATCGCCAGCAAAACTCTGGCGTAGTTGCTTATCGAGTTCTGGGTCACTGGTTTTCCAAACCTTATCACCTACATGTACTCGGCGTAGGTTCAAGTCACTTCGACCAAAGGTTAGTAAGGCTTCTTTACCTTTCTCAACAACTCCATAAACACGACCGCCTTCTTCCCTCGCCTCTGGATGACCGCAATCAAAAACAATTCCATCACCTGGTTTAACTGGTGCTTCCAGTCTGACTGTGACTTGTTCGTTACGGATGCGAATGACTTCGCCTAGGAGAACACCGCGCTTTTTACCAAAGTGGGCGTGAACCAATTTTTGATTGTTAATCCCACTAAACCAGCCTGTGTAGAGTCCGCGAGAAAATGCCATCTCCAGATTGTAGTTTTCTCGATTTGTTTGACCTCTCCCCCTACCCTTCTCCGCTTCGGAGAGGGGAGTTTTAATTCCCCCTTCCCTGGTAGGGAAGGGGGCTAGGGGGTTAGGTCTTTCCAATTCTTCCATCACCCCATCTAAGGCTTGTCGATAAACACGGGTGACATTGGCAACATACTCTGGGGCTTTCAAGCGACCTTCAATCTTGAGGCTAGTTACTCCTGACTTTACCAAATCCGGCAGAACCTCTAACCCTGCTAGGTCTTGAGGACTGAGTAAATATTTGCGATTTCCCAAATCTACAACTTCCCCATCAGCGATTAACTCGTAAGGCATCCGGCAAGCTTGGGCACATTCGCCTCTATTAGCAGAACGTCCTCCCAAAGCTTCACTAGTCAGACACTGACCAGAATATGCTACGCACAAAGCACCGTGAACGAAGACTTCCAAAGGTAGTGAAGTATTCTGTTGGGCAATCTGCTGCTGAATTTTATTGATTTCCTTGAGGGAACATTCACGGGCCAGCACCACCAACTGACAACCAAGAGACTTAGCAAATTCCACTCCAGCCGCACTAGTAATAGTCATTTGCGTAGAAGCGTGGATGGGGAAATCAGGTGATAGGTGACGGATGAGACGACAGATACCCACATCTTGAACGATCGCTGCATCCACACCAGCTGCAATAATTGTGCGGAGATATTGCTGCGCTTCTACTAGTTCTTTAGGAAAGATGAGGGTATTAACAGTGACATAGCCTTTCACACCCCGACGGTGCAGGAACGCCATTAATTGAGGTAAGTCAACCTCGGTAAAGTTTTGCGCCCGCATTCTGGCGTTGAACCTATCCAACCCAAAGTAAATTGCGTCTGCCCCATTTTCCACAGCAGCTTTAGCACATTCCCAATTACCTGCTGGCGCAAGTATTTCAGGACGTTGAGGGGAGAGTAGGGAAGAAGGGCGATCGCTTTTCATTAGACTTGGGAAGATTTAACTAGCACCATAGTGATTTTATCGAAGTTAGTCGGGGATGATGGACAATCATTTTTGTTTTGTCCATAATTTGAAGTATGAAAAGTATTATAAATAACATCGTTGTAAGTTTGAATGAAGCCCACACTTTGTGATACATTCCGAAATCTTGCACTCAGGTCTTGGGATTTACTCTCAAAAGGCCGTTCCGTAGGTATTCAATTAGGAGAAGAATCACTTACAGACCTGAATCTTCTTGAGCTAAAAATCAGACATCAATCAGAAATATATAGTCAGACATTTACCAAATCGGAAGAAAGTCAAAATGGATCTGACTGGGAATGGTGGTTTACAGGAACTAGTGGGAAGTGGATTGGTTTCAGAGTACAAGCCAAAATCATAGAGTTCAAATCAGATAAATTCAAGCATCTTCACTATAAAAGCAAAAGTGATTATCAAAGTAATATATTAATCCGCTCTGCCTTGGATAATAAATATGGAGTAAAACTTATTCCTTTATATTGTTTGTATACAAACTACGCCTCAGTTACTGATTGGAAATATCATAAAAACTATCATTTTCAGGAAAGTTATGGCTGCTCCTTAATTTCAGCTTTTGCTGTGGTGTATCATCGAATAATGGATATTAAAAAAACAAGGATAAAATATTTGCTGCCTTATATAAATCCCTGGCATGAGCTTGTGTGTTCTCATGGTTACGAAGATAAAGATTTACCACAGCGTGCATGGACATACTGGAAAAACAGTATAGCTTTCATTGAAGAAGATGTTTTAAATGAAGACGAGAAAGATATTTTAAATGAATTCGACTTTGATAATGAATTTTATTACGGATTAAAAAATGAAAATAAAATATCTGAGCTTCAAAAGCTATCTGCGCTTCGCAAGCTCTATCAAAATATTGAACTTACCCAACACCCTCCTGATTATGTCTCTCAACTTATGGAAGGTGAGGTGATTGAACCACCTGATAATGATATAAGAACTGTAACTATTTTTAGAGAAGGTTATGATCAATTGTGGTGATACCGCCTTTCATCCCAATTACTCTGTATCAACCCTTTCCTCTTCAGACTCAATAAGCTTAAAATTCACCTTGTTATATAAATCTTGTAGGGAAATTTCAAAGGGTACAGTTGCAAGAGCGATCGCTTTTCATCGGACTTGGGCAGGGTTAACCAGTACCATAGTGATTTTATCAAGGAGAGCGATCGCAAACCTTCTATTTGTAGAAGTTATGAAATAAATTAAGTGGTTAATAGTCAACAATCAGTATGGTGATTTAGATTGAGGATAGATGCCCAAGAAAATTAGGGAGTTAAAGGCAATTCTGTTGAAAGCTGGGTTTGTCTACCGTCCTGCAAAAGGTAGTCACACCTTCTGGACTCACCCACTGATACCTGATGAACCAGTCACCATTGCTGGCAAAGATGGAGACGATGCACCGCAATACCTTGAAAAGCAAGTCAATCGTGTTTTGAAAAAGCTAGGGGAAATAGAAGAGGAAGAATGAACGATCGCTACAGTATGGTAATCCAATGGTCAGATGAAGATAACTGCTACTTGGTACACTTACCAGAATTTCCTTGGCAGCAATTCCATACTCATGGCAAAACGTATGAGGAAGCTGCTAAACACGGACAAGAAGTGATTGAATCTCTGATTGAATGGTATCAAGAACAGGGTAAACCTCTGCCGGAGGCAATTACTTTTCCTCAAAAGCCGTTAAAAATAGCGTAAAACTGGTTTTGATTCTGGATAAAATGTACACTTTGTACAATTAGAGTTTCATCCTAAATTCTCAGCATCAGCACTTTCAGCTTCCGACTCAACAAGCTTAAAATTAACTTTGTTGTATAAATCCTGCAAGGTAATCTCAAAGGGTACAGTTGCAAGAGCGATCGCTTCATCTTCTTCATCATATTCACGAAGCGTCCATTGCTTCTTTCCACTTTTAGAAAATTGCTCTACATGAATTCGGGTTTGGTCAATTAACAGATATTCTTGAAAGCAGCCCCACTGGCGGCGCACCACCCGTTATGAATGAAAGAAACAGTGTTGAATGGGACTGATTAACAGATAAATTTATAAGTGTCCTGACAGTTAAGACCGAAGTCTCAATAGTGTTTACAAAGCCTGATTG
>NZ_JAVRBR020000122.1:0-157782 GCF_034531165.2 Dendronalium sp. ChiSLP03b
TGCCACTTGACGAATTGATATTTTCTCCTGAATATGTGCTGCAACTATTTTTTCTCGGAGATCGATTGAATATGCTTTCATGAAAAGATATTATTTTTCTTCTTACTAACTGTACCTCATAACAACGGGAAGTGCTGTAAAGGTTGGTTAGGCTCGTGGACTGCTTTATACTTTTCTATTTCTGTTTCTTCATAGCTGCTATAACTTAACGGTATCCAAATAATAGTCAGTCCTTTTCCCTCAGCAGCATCTAATAATGGGGGTAACACTTTCTTATCAATAAAATCTGATGCCAGAAAGTCAGGACTAACCATCAACACTGCGACTTTTGCTCCTGCTAAAGCATTTTCAATTTCTTTGCGCCACTCATCACCTGGTTTAATCTTGGTATCGTCCCATACATCTAGGGTTTGGTTGCGAATCATGGGTATGAGGTGTTTTTGGAGTTTGGTCAGCCACTCCTCATCTTCATGACTGTAGCTAATAAAAACTTTATTTCTAGTGACAGATTCCGATATGAGTGTTTGCGAATCCTTCTCAGTCGTTAAAACATCGTCAATCAGTTTTTGGACATCTACCATATCAAAGGTTTTCTGACACTGAATTTTGAACGGAGGAACATTCAGGCATTTGTACAACACCTCTATGGGATAAAAATGAGGCGTTTGACTATCCTTACATTTTTCACAGTTACAAGGAACAAGTGTTTCATATTTCAGACGTTTATAAGAGTTATGTATTTTTTCGAGTTCATGACTGATAACTGCCAGCAGTTCTTTTTTTCGCTTTCCTGCTACGCGGACTTTAATTTCTCGTAAATTGTAGTGTTCAATCACTTCAGCACGGGCTTCGTTTTTGCTGAGAATAACGCCGCTTCTCCAAATAAGCTTTTGTTGCTCAATATGAGGATGTATCTCGACGATAAAGCGGGTAAGGATACCTTTGGGCATGAATGTATAAGTGTAGCGCAGGATTAAGTTGTTGGACTCATCCCAGTTATATTCAGGTTGGTTGACAGAAAGTAATTGAGGCGCAATATAAGTATCGGGACGACTAGGTATTTCGTAGCACAGCTTAAATTTCCTCATTAGCTGCAACAGTTCTGGTCGCATATTGGCATATTTGTTTTCATGCCAAATCTTTGCTAAATCATTGCGGTCAAATTTACCCAGATTTTGAATGACTTGCGGGTTATCTAATACTTTGTAAACGGCATCTGTACCCCAAGTGGGTTTGAGAATTATAGTTTTTCTTAGCAAGTCATCATCTTGGAAGTGAAGACATACACCTAAATCATGTAAATAGCCGCTCAGTTGGAGTTTATCTTTTTGTGTTGTAAACCCATGTTCCTGGCAGATGTTGAAATATTCTTCTAAGCTAATATGTTCGCGGGGGTCGCGTTCTAAAGCTTCCCGCACTTTCACCCATGTTTTGGGTAGTTCTGTTCCTACATGGGTTAGGTTACTAATATAATGTTTAACTTTATTTAGGATTTCTGACAGACCGCGATTAGTAGCAAAGTTTGTAGTGAGTGTTTCTTTAAAATTGAGGAATTGACTCCGTAAATCTCGCTCGTTTATTTCTCGTTTGCGTTCTTGCTTTTCATTTTTGATAATTAGTAAGGGACTATCGCCGCTAAGTAACTCAACTACATTTAGCCAGTAGTAAAAATCTGTATCTTCTTTACGAGTATCTGCAACTAAAATATAAAGGGAACGCTTTGTGAGGAAAAACTGGTGGGTAGTATGATAAATTTCCTGACCACCAAAGTCCCAGATGTTAATTTGAAATTCTTTCCCATTTTCTAGTGGAAATTTCCATTTAATTATGTCAATGCCTTCAGTAGTATTTTCATCTTGCCGTAGCTGATAATTTGGGTCTTGGATTTTTTTGGCTAGGGTAGTTTTACCAGCACCACCTTCTCCCACAATTAGTAATTTGGCTTCGTAGAGGCGATCGGTTTCCTGTTCTAGCTGTTGCTTGTAAAAGTTCAGAATTGCTTTCAATCCTTCCTTTAGAATTTCTGGTGGAGGTGATTCTAGGGGATTTTTGTCAAGGTAAAGTTTGCTGAGGTTGGTGAGTTGACCAATCTCTTTAGGCAGCGTTGTCAGTTGATTGGAGCCGAGGGAAAGTTGGCTGAGGTTGGTGAGTTGACCAATCTCTTTAGGCAGCGTCGTCAGTTGATTGGAGTGGAGGTTAAGTCTGCTGAGGTTGGTGAGTTGACCAATCTCTTTAGGCAGCGTCGTCAGTTGATTGGAGTAGAGGGAAAGTACGCTGAGGTTGGAGAATTGACCAATCTCTTTAGGCAGCGTCGTCAGTTGATTGGAGTCGAGGTAAAGTACGCTGAGATTGGAGAGTTGACCAATCTCTTTAGGCAGCGTCGTCAGTCGATTGGAGTAGAGAGAAAGTTTGCTGAGGTTGGAGAGTTGACCAATCTCTGCTGGCAGTGTTATTAAGCCTTTGTGAGAAAGGTCTAATTTTGTAACTTTGTCTTTGGCTGCTTTTTCAATGGTTTTTAGCAGTTCTCGGTTGATCATGAGCAGAGTATGGCAAACAGCGAGTAGGGAGTGGAGAGTAGGGAATAATGTATTCCAATGAATTAAAAAACGCTGTAATTACTAATTTAGCTGGTATCAACGGTTATATTGGGGTGATGTCTTTTGACTCGCCGCTTCGTGTCTACGCAAAAAAAAGCCGATTTGTTGCGCTTGAATACGAATTGTCGAGCAAAAAAAGCGATCGCTCGACCTCAAAGCTTCATTATTCAACTTCCGAACACGAATTGTCGAGTAAAAAGGATGATCGCTTCACCTCAAAGCCTCATTATTCAACTTCTAAACACCAATTGTCGAGCAAAAAGAGTCATTGCTCGACCTCAAAGCTTCATCATTCGACTTTTGAACGCGATTTGTCGAGTTGAAAGGGCGATCGCTCGACCTCCAAGCTTCATCATTTAGCTTCCAATCACAAATTGTTGAGTCAAAACAGCGATCGCTTGGCATTCCCGATATTAGCCTGACAGAAGTTCTAGAAAGCTTAGAAAACTTGAGATGACTAAAGGAAAGGTAGGAAGATACAGGTAATTTTTGAACATACTGTTTAGTGTGCATTTGTCAAGATTCTGTACTATAAGTAATATTTTGAACGCCTTTTAGAAGCCTAAAATATCGTTAAAATGTACAAAACTTGTAGATTTCAAATTTGTATAGGCAGAAATGCTTGCAAATTGGGAAAATTATATGTAAACATAAATCGGCTTAATATCCTGCTCTCTTGTTTGAGTTAGGAGTTAGAAATCTTATTTCCCGATGCTCTCTCTGTCTTCCACTCCTCTGCACCCTATCTCCCTTAATGACACTTGTTTACCCACGCCGTCAGCGGCAGCTTGAAAGCTTAGTTAGAAAGTTAGGTCTACCAATAGAAGCACCTATTAAATGGCAACTGCTGGATTTGGCGTTGACTCATCCTACTGTCTCTGAATCAGCAAATTACGAACAACTAGAGTTTGTCGGTGATGCCGTGGTACGGCTGGCAGCAGCAGTTGTGTTGTGGGAAAATTATCCAGATTGCCAAGTGGGAGATTTTGCAGCAATACGTTCGGTACTGGTGAGCGATCGCATCCTCGCACAATTAGCAAGAGAATATGGTTTAGAGTTATACTTGCTGGTTGCTGGTAGTGCTACTAGTGATAAAGTTGGTCAAGAATCACGACTAGCAGACGCTTTTGAAGCTGTTCTGGGCGCGCTTTATCTCAGCACTCATAATCTAGACCTGATTCGCCCTTGGCTAGACTCGCATTTCCAACGCCTAGCAACAGAAATTCGTCTCGACCCCGCCAGACTTAACTACAAAGCTGCGCTGCAAGAATGGACGCAAGCACATTTTAAAGTTTTACCCGATTATCGGGTCGTAGAGGTCAATCAAACTAATCGCCATCAAGACCGTTTTGTTGCTGAAGTATGGCTGCACGGCAACAAACTAGGTGAAGGTAAGGGGCGTTCAATTAAAGCTGCGGAACAAGCCGCAGCTAAAGTAGCTTTTTTAGCAATTCCTAATCAGCAAAATATTTGAATAGTCTATAGTCAAAAGTCATAAAAGTAACTATTGACGATTGAAGATTTACCTATGACTATTGTACAGACGCGATTAATCGCGTCTGTACTAATGACTAATGACTAATGATTAAAATCGCAATTATCGGGGTTGGTCGTTGGGGAGTGCATTTACTACGAAATTTTGTAGCACACCCCCAAGTGAGAGTAGTTGCAGTAGTAGATCCACACCCGGAAAGATTGGCGGCAGTGAAGCAGCAGTTTAATTTAGATGAAAATATACTATTGACAACTCAGTGGCAAGATTTGCAACAAGTACCGGGGTTGACAGCAGTCGCGATCGCAACTCCAGCTTCCACCCACTATGGTTTAATTAAGGATGCCCTGAAGCAGGGATACCACGTTTTAGCAGAAAAACCATTAACCTTAGACCCAAAGGAATGTCGGGAACTTTGCTATTTGGCAGAACAACAGCAACTGATGCTGATGGTTGACCACACCTATTTATTTCATCCAGCAGTTCAGCAAGGGCAAGCTATAGTTCAGGCAGGTAAATTAGGCGATTTACGCTATGGCTACGCCACTCGTACTCATTTAGGGCCTGTGCGACAAGATGTCGATGCCCTCTGGGACTTAGCCATTCACGATATTGCTATTTTTAACAACTGGCTGGGTCAAGTACCTGTGAAAGTACAAGCAACGGGTACTGTGTGGTTGCAGAGTGAGATGGGGGAGCAAGGGAACACAGAGAAAGTTCCGGTAAGTTTTTCCCCTCTGCCTCCAGGACTGGCTGATTTAGTCTGGGTAACGCTGACATACCCAGATGGCTTTCAGGCGTATATTCATCTGTGCTGGCTTAATCCCGATAAACAAAGGCGACTTGCGATTGTGGGTAGCCTTGGCAGCTTGATTTTTGATGAAATGTCACCCTCATCACCTTTGACCTTACTACATGGTGAGTTTGAAGTTCAAGGTAATCACTTTCTGCCTGTGAATCAAAGGCGTGAGGTGCTGGAACTAGCAACAGGCGAACCGTTACGGCAAGTGTGCGATCGCTTTGTTGTCTCCGTCCTTAAGAACATTCCTTCAGAAGTGTCGTCTGGCTGGGTAGGCAAAGAGTTAGTAGAAATTCTAGCTGCTCTAACAGTATCTCTTCAGCAGGGCGGCAACCCTGTTTTTCTCGATATAGGGGTGTAAGGGTATGGGGATTTTTAACATCTACACCCCTATACCCCTTTCCCTAAACTATCGCAGGGTAGGGTAACAATTTCCTATTGCTCCTTCATTCTCAGCAGTAACTTCTGGATTCTCTAAATCCTCTTCCTCAGCTGGAATAGGTAACGGTGAAAGATCAATTATCGGCAGCGCGATCTTCACTATCGTGCCTTGATTCAGTCCTGGACTCTCAAGAGTAATGCTACCTCCCATGAGTTCAATTAAGTTCCGTGAAATCGCTAATCCCAGTCCCGTACCCTCAAACTTACGTGTGGTGCTACCATCCACCATTACAAAGGGGCGAAATAGTTTGTGCTGTTGGGCAGGTTCAATGCCTAAACCTGTATCTGTAACAGTAACGATCGCCTGAGATTTGTCATCACTTTGTTGAATCGCTGTAGCAATCGTGATGGTTCCCTCGTCAGTGAACTTAGTGGCATTGCCGATAACATTAATCAGTACCTGCTTCAACTTTGCTGCATCTGCTTTCACGGAAATCGGCTCATCGCCTAGGTCAATTTTCAACTGCAAACCTTTTTGTTGAATATTCACTGATTGTAAATTAATGATATCTTGCAGTATTTGTCGCAAGTCAAGCAGTTCTGTGACTACTGAGAGTTTGTTAGCTTCGATTTTAGAAATATCAAGTAAATCGTTAATGATACCTAACAAGTGGATGGCTGTGTCGTCGGCACGCTTGAGAAACTCCATTTCTTCTTCCCGACTATCGCACATGTCATCTCGAACCAGACGCACGCAGTTAATAATAATATTTAACGGGTTCCGCAGTTCGTGGGAAGTCGTAGCTAAAAAGTGGCTCTTACTTTGGTTAGCAGTTTTCGCTTCTTGCCAAGCGATTTCTAATTCTTCTGCCCAAGCTTTGAGTCTCTCCATCATTTGGTCTAGTGCTTGCGCCAGTTGATTGAATTCCCGGATTTGGAAGTTGTGAGGAACTGGCTGTGCGGCGTGGTGGCTGTGAATATTCAAAGCATAGTCTCGTAGTTCTTCTACGGGACGTGCAAGGTAAGGAGCCAAACACAGCGATGCTAACAAACTCGCACCAATCAAGCCAACTGTTAAAACGATGAGGATGAGTTTGATTTCTTCTAAACCAAATAAAGCATTATCTACACTCGTAATTGCTAGAAGTACCCATTTTTGCCCCTGCTGTTGTGTAACGGGATTGGCAATAACTGTATAGCCAGCGACTAATTCTCTACTGTCTTCAAAAGATAAATTTATCGCATTATTTTGTTCAGTGATGCCTGTGACAGGATGCGCCAATGCATCTTTAACAATGTTTTGTAGTCTAGAAGCATCTGGATGCTGTTTGATATTAGTTCCCACTCGCTGTATTGATGGGTGTGCTAATATCGTCCCGTCCTCGGCAATTACTAGCATCGAGCCTGTTAGCGATCCCGGCTGGGGCTGGATGCGGGTTTGCTGGTAAAGTGCCGACTGAAGACTCAAAGCATACTGTAATTGCCCAGTTTGATTATAGACTGGGGCAGATAACACTAATTGCAGTTGATTCTCTGGGTTGCGTTGACCAGTTGTTCCTGCCTTTGGTGGTAGTATTGTCTTGACATCAACCCCATCACCAGGGAAAGGTGGTATCGATTCTGTAATTGCTTTGTCGCCACAGCTGCTGGCAATAATTTTGCCGTCTTGCAGATTAGTTAATTGCAAACACTCAATGTAAGTTGGCAGTTGTTGTGCTAGCTGTGTGAGAAATTTTTCTACCTCATCAGGTGAACCAGACTGAACAACCGTTGTCTGACTTGCGACTAACAAGCTGGTTTTGAGGGTAGCGATCGCATTGACAATCTTTTCTCCTTTAATAATGGCGCTGTCTGTCAAGTTTTGACGGGCAGTTTTCAATAAACTGGAGCGTGCCTTATTCAAAGCTACAATCTGCCCGATAAATAAAACTGGGACAAATAGCAGCAAAATTCTTGTTACTAAAATACGACGAAAGGATGATTGACGGTGCTTAGCCATCGATTGTCTCACTTCGCATCTGCAAACCACAACAGCAAAGATATGCAATTAGACCAGAGAAAGGAGACATTTCATGAAGTTATGATAACTTTATTGTCAGCCCCTAACAATACCAAGTATTTAAAATACAAAAAGAAACATCCTATACTAAAACTTATAGACGGTATATGTGAAAGAGACTTGTGTTGCATATAGATACAGTTGTGAAATTGGTAAACATTAGCTTGCAGGCATAGATTTTTAATCAACACACTTAGCAAGGAAAATATCCAGACTATCAAACCAACCCAATGGTGCAACATCGTCCTCATACCACAGTAGTTTTGGCAATGAGTGCAGATGGCAAAATAGCAGATTTTAGGCGATCGCCTGCTCGGTTTGGTTCAGGGGCTGATAAAGCACACCTCGAAAAACAAATCGCTGCCTCTGATGCCGTTTTGTTTGGCGCTGGCACTCTCCGTGCCTACGGTACTACCCTTACCGTATCACAACCCATTCTGCTGCAACATCGAATACAGGAGGGCAAGCCTGCCCAGCCGATTCATATAGTCATTACACACTCTGCTGACCTCAATCCGGAAATTAAGTTTTTTCAACAACCAGTCAAACGCTGGTTAATTACGACAGCAACAGGAGCAATCTTTTGGCAAGGACGCTCACGGACACTTTCCTCAACCGAGAGAACTCCCGCACAGAAGTATCCTCGAGAATTTGAGCAGATTCTAGTTTTTGAGACACGAACAGGGAAGATTGACACTCTAGCTGCTCTACAACACCTGGCATCTATAGATATAACACGCTTAGCGGTATTGGGTGGTGGCGAATTAGTCGCTTCTATGTTGGAATCAGATTTAATAGACGAATTATGGCTTACCGTTTGCCCATTGATTTTAGGCGGTACTACTGCACCTACACCAGTAGAGGGCAAGGGATTTTTATCTCAACTAGCTCCTAGATTAGAACTTCTGGAAGTTCACACAGTTGAGCAAGAAGTATTTTTGCACTATCGGCTGCAAAGACTGGTAGATTAGATTACCTTAAGTAAGGCATGGGTCGGTGGTCAGTAGTCAGTGGTCAGTGGTCAGTTATTAATACTCTCACCTGCTCCCCCTGCTCCCCCTGCCTCCCCTGCTCCCCTGCCTCCTTGCCCCCTGACATGGAACAACTCAAGCCTCGCTATTCTATTGTTTGGATTAATAAAATCGCCGAAGTACCCCAAGATGCCTGGGATGCTCTAGCACTGCCACTCAAAACTCCTTTTTTAGAGTGGCGATGGCTGAACAATCTGGAAACTTCCCAGAGTGCTACAGCCAAAACTGGTTGGTTGCCAAATCACTTAACGCTATGGCGAGACAGAATGCTGATTGCGGTAGCCCCACTTTACCTGAAAGGACATAGCCAAGGTGAATTTGTCTTCGATCATCAGTGGGCAGAGTTAAGCGATCGCATCGGCGTGCAATACTATCCCAAACTTCTAGGCATGACACCATTTACCCCCGCTGAAGGCTATCGATTCTTAATAGCTCCTGGGGAAGATGAAGATGAAATTACAGCGATGATGGTGCATGAAATTGACAGTTTCTGCATCCAACACGGAATTTCTGGCTGTCATTTTCTCTATGTCGATCCACAATGGCGGCCAGTGTTGGAACGGCAAGGTTTTACAACTTGGTTACACCATAGCTATATCTGGGAAAATCTCGGATTTCAGACTTTTGATGATTACTTAGCAGTATTCAACGCCAATCAGCGCCGCAATATCAAACGGGAACGTAAAGCTGTAGAGAAGGTAGGTTTACGACTGCAACCGCTAACTGGTGATGAAATTCCCAAGTCTTTGTTTCCTTTGATGTACCAGTTTTATGCTGATACCTGTGATAAGTTTGGTTGGTGGGGTAGCAAGTACCTGACAAAGCGGTTTTTTGAGCAACTACACAGCGATTATCGCCATCGGGTTGTGTTTTTCGCTGCCTATAACGAGCAAGATTATCGTCAACCTATTGGTATGTCCTTTTGTTTATTTAAGGGCGATCGACTTTATGGGCGATATTGGGGTAGTTTTCAAGAAATAGATTGTTTGCATTTTGATGCTTGCTATTATGCACCGATTGAGTGGGCGATCGCTAACAATATCGAAATCTTCGATCCCGGTGCAGGTGGACGACACAAAAAACGCCGTGGTTTTCCTGCTATGCCCAATCACAGTTTACACCGCTTTTACAATAGTCGTTTAGAACAAATTTTAAGCCGTTATATTAGTGAAGTAAATCAACTGGAACAGCAGGAAATTGAGGCAATTAACGCAGAGTTACCTTTCAGTCAGAAAGAAGGTTGAAAGGAAAGAATCGCTGTTGTACTGTATTTAACTATACCATGCCAATACTGGCGCAACACAGCTAATTTGGTGCAATAAATCAAGAGGCAAAAGCTTTGCTAAAACTTGAGTTGACCTCATTAAAATTTGCACTATTTTTAGATGTGCCACGCCACTACAAGTTAGCTATTTTTGAATTAGAAGTCCTTTTCTCTGTGTACCTCTGCGTTGAAAATATTATGAAATAGTGCCGATTTCTTTCAAATAAACCCGCGTAAATGGTTCATCTTCTCCCAAGGTGTAGTCTTCAATCAGCCCTTTGCGACGAATAGAAATGTCGTTGTCTTTCTTAATCACCACGGTAGAACCGTCAAATACATCTCGCATTAATATCATCTCAGTTTCCGTGGGATTATTCAGAACTACCATATTACTCCCATGGTAAAACATACCCTCTTCTTCTAGGATATCTTCCTGGTATTCGGCAATCAGCAAATCCAGTTTTGGATTGCGTAGTAAACTTTGGACGTTGCTATTGTATTCTTCACGTAATACTTTTTTCGACCGATTCACAAAAACTGCGTCACGACAAACAGCGCCTATTATCCATTCGGGATGCTGCAAAAGAATACGATCAATCGTTTCTTGCAGTTCTTGAACTGAGATTTTATTAAAGGTAATAATCGGTATCCTGGCATCTGTACCCGAATTAAAAAAGGTTTCTAAGATACGAGACGGTACATCAACGCTTTCACCAACAGAAGGATTAAGATGCATCAAAACGCCCGGTGCTGCGTTGATTTCTAAGATAGCAAAGCCACCAGATTTCCAAGATTCTGACAGATTTTTGGCAATGACATCAATACCAAGGCAAGTTAGCTGAAAATATTGGGCAATGTCTTGGGCCAAGATAATATTATCGTCATGAATCGTGTCTGTTGCATTGATGCTTATGCCTCCAGCTGAAAGATTGGCGACTTTACGTAGGTAAACAGTACGTCCCTTCTCAATAACACTGTTCAATGACAAGCGCTGTTCATCTAAGTAGAGTTCCATCGCTTCATCAACCTGAATTTTACTCATCGGTGAGGTTGGTGAGTCTAAACGTGCAGGTTTTCGGTTCTCTTGACGAATTAACTCAGCGATGGTTAGATAGCCATCACCAACAACCGACGCTGGACGGCGTTCTGTGGCGGCGACAAATCTGCCATCGACACACAACAAGCGAAAATCCGACCCGGAAATACTTTTCTCAACAATTATTCGTGTTGGTTGGTTTTCGGGAATCGCTGCCAGTGCCCTGCCATAAGCAGATTCTAGTTCTTTTGAATCCTGCACGTCAGCCGTTACGCCAATTCCTTTATGACCTACCACAGGTTTAACTGCCACTGGATAACCAATTTCTCTCGCTACTGATAAAGCTTCGTTTTGGGAAATGACGATTTCCCCCTTAGGTACTGGGAAACCCAAGGTATCAAGAAATGCTTTACAATCATCCTTGCGGGTTGTGAAATCTGAATCTATGTGGCTGTCACAATTAAATGTTGTTGCTACACCTCGAACGTGTTTTTTCCCCAGTCCATATTGCATTAGTCCTTCTTCCCACAAATAAAAGAAAGGAATACCTTTTTCAGCGGCTGTTCGCAATAAAGCATAAACTGTGGGGCCACCGTAAACAGAGGCGCGAAATTTACTTTGCAGCCTTTCAAGCCGCTCCTCAAAATCGAAATCATCATCTTGGGTAATGGCTTCAAACCAATCCCAAACAAAATAAACTACCTCTCTGGTTGTGCGTTCATACAGGGATTGGACGCTAATCCGCGTATATCTAATATCAGGCTTGACACTCCAATGGTTGAGGTGCAAACCCATATCCAGCTTTCCTACCTCTGATGCCACATGGGCAAACAAATCGGCATAGGATTCGTAGGTTTGGTTGCTAAGGTGGGGATAGCGATCGCCAATAACTGAAATATAATCCTCAAGGGGCAGAGGCTCTCTATACTCAATCAGAGCAAAATCAAATACTAGCGCCCCTGTATCTAAATAAGGGTTAGCCCCAACGTAATGCTTGAAGTTGAAAATATCGAAGACATCATTTTTTCTAGCATTAATGCGGACTAAACTAGTGCTTTTTTCTTGAACCATTGATAATAAACCTTCGACTAAACACCCTGAAATCTGGACTCTAAGTTGTTGCTACTTAGACTTCTCGATTGTAGATTACCTCACATTATTTTTTAGGGAGTTTTCTAGGGAGTGATTGGTTTGCCATTAAGATGGTTAGCGCCACCCTAACTCTATCTATAAGCATTTACAACTATCTCAGGGCATAATTAAGCCCCACTACTCAGTCACTATACAGACACAGACTATATAATATATAACCTTTGAAAGGTGCAATCATCTCTTAAAAATTATATAATTGTTAGAATAATAAGAATAAAAATTTTCGGGAGACAGCTAAAGAATGAATAGTACACAAACTGCTCTTAGAGATGAAGTTAGACAACTTGCTGAGGAAGCTTTTCGCTCTAAACTGATTTCTGGTCACGGAGATGGGCCAGACATTAAAGAATACCAGATTGTATACCAGGGTAAACCTAGACATCTTCCACTTGAACAAGCACGTCTTTTCTTAACTAACTTGCTTTACAGAAGTCGGATGCTTTAAATATTCACAGTAGAAGATAGAAGCTCCAGATAGGCAACTACATGGGTCTAAATCTTAATACGAAAACGCAATCAAAATTGTTCATTTCTCGAAGAGGTAATTCTATAAAATGCATTACCTGATAGTTAATAAGTACTAACAGTACTTGAAAACAACATAACAAAACTCAATTACTAAACTATACTTACAATAATCAAGCCTCTAGAAAATGTTTCTAGAGGCTGTTGAGTCTTTTTAGCACATAAATTTACGAGATTTTTCTTAAGTATTTTTTAATGAATAAACTATATACTTCTTAACCTTATTTTTTACAGTGTATTCTACCAAATGGCTGATTTGGTAGCTGTAATTGTCATGCTTTATTGAAATAGATTAACTTTATATCGGGGAGGCACTATGGCGGATAGTATAACCAAACGGCAATTAGTGATCATTGGGGGTGCTGAAGATAAAGACGGAGACTCTCAAATTCTACGAGATTTTGTGCGACGTGCTGGGAGTACGAAAGCGAACATTGTCATTATGACAGCAGCGACAGAATTACCCAGAGAGGTAGGAGAAAATTATATTAGAGTGTTTGAGCGCTTAGGAGCTGAAAATGTTCGCATTGTTGATACGGAAACCCGTGAAGATGCAACTTCTTCCACAGCATTAGAAGCGATCGCTAAAGCAACAGGCGTTTTCTTTACAGGAGGCGATCAAGCTCGTATCACCAGTATCCTCAAGGATACTGAAATCGACAAAGCCATTCACAAACGTTTTGCTGAAGGCATAGTGATTGCAGGCACAAGCGCCGGAGCCGCTGTCATGCCAGATAAAATGATTGTGGAAGGCGATTCCGAAACCAATCCCCGGATTGAAATTGTCGAAATGGGTCCAGGTATGGGCTTTTTGCCGGGAGTTGTCATCGATCAGCATTTCTCACAGCGTGGTCGCCTAGGACGCTTGATTTCTGCTTTGTTACAGGAACCTGCTGACCTAGGATTTGGTATTGATGAGAATACTGCTATGGTTGTGACTGATAGCCAAATTGAAGTGATTGGCGAAGGCTGTGTTACAGTTGTCGATGAATCAGAAGCTACACATAATAATATTAACGAAATCTTGAAGGATGAACCGTTAGCCGTTTTCGGAGCAAAACTGCATATTTTGCCACATGGTTACAAATTTGACCTCAAAACTCGCCGGCCTATCTTGAATGATGGCACTGTGCCAGATGTCCCCCTAGCAGTTAGTGCAACAAGCATCTAACTTTTAGCACATACATTTAAGCTGAGTGGAAAGTCAATATTTTTCTTTTAATATCCTCTAATAAACTTAAATTAGAGTAAAATATTCCCCCCTTTCTAAAGAAGCAAAGGGGGTTATTTATTATTACTTAAGCAAGAAGTGTTAAATAATTAAATCTGAAAAAATAACTCTATTGACTATAAATATAGTAATTACCTTAAAGGTGTAGAATGGCAGGCTTAATTGAATTTAAGTTGTTTGCTCCTCGTAATCAAGAATCTGCTTTAATTGGGTCTTTTTCTGAGTGGGAAGAGATACCAATGCAAAAAGGTGAGGATGGTTATTTTCGGACAGAGGTTAAATTAGAAGACGGCAGTTATCAATATAAATTCCGCGTTCAAACTAAGAGTCCAAATTTTGTACCTGATGAATGGGTAGATGTTATAGACCCCTATACCACAGATATCAATGAAGAAAGAAAATACGGGGTTGTGCGAATTAAAGATGGTCAACGTATTGTTGATACTTATGTTTGGCAGCACGATGATAAACCATTGCCGAATAATCATGAATTAGTCATATATGAAATGCATGTTGCTGATTTTACTGATGATGAGGTTGACCCAGAAAAAAGAGGTAAATATACAGGAGTAATTGAAAAATTAGATTATCTATGCGAACTGGGAATTAATGCAATTGAGCTAATGCCAGTTAATGAGTACCCTGGTAACTATAGCTGGGGTTATAAAGTGCGCCACTTTTTTGCTACAGAATCCAGTTACGGTACAACAGAAGATTTAAAGCATCTGATTGATGAGTGTCATGGTAGAGGCATTCGCGTTTTTATGGATGGAATTTATAACCATACAGATGAAGAATGTCCATTAATGCTAATTGACCGGAACTATTGGTACTACGAACACATGCATTATCCTGAAGACCCAGATAACTACTGGGGGCCAGAATTTAACTACAACAATTACGACGAAAAGTTAGATGTTAAGCCAGCGTGGAAATACATCGGCGATGTAGTGCAATTTTGGATTGAAGAGTATCACATAGATGGAATTCGCTTTGATGCTGTGCGTCAGTTGGCTAACTTTGAATTTCTAGATTGGTTGGCTAAACAAGGGCAAATTCATGCTGCTCCTAAACCGTTTTACAACATTGCCGAACACATTCCCGATACCAACACTGTAGTCAAGCCAGACGGTCCATTGGATGGTTGTTGGCATGAGAGTTTTCACTATTTTATGATTCCTCATATCACAGGGGAAAAATTTGAATTAGAAAGGCTAAAGGAAGTTTTAGACCCCAGAAAGCAAGGTTACGCGACTGCTATTAATACGATTAATTATCTGGCAACTCACGATCGCCAACGTCTGTTGCGAGAATTAGGCGATCGCGGTATTTTTGATACAGCTGCATTTAAGCGAGCCAAATTAGCAGCCGTTCTCTTGATTACAGCAATGGGTATACCGATGCTGTGGATGGGAGAAGAATTTGGCGAATACCAAGCCAAAAGTGAAAGCGTCACTCAGCCACAGCCAATTTCTTGGTCTTTATTGGCAGGCGAGCTGAATCACAATCTATTCGAGTATTATAAAAAACTCATTGCTTTACGTCGGCAAACTCCAGCCTTGCAAAATGGAAATATAGAGTTTTTCTATGAAAATGCAGATGCTAAAGTGCTAGCATTCCATCGCTATTATGAGTGGGGTTCTAGTGTCGTCGTTGTGGGAAATTTCTCTGACCAGAATCTAAATAAATATCACATTCCCAACTTCCCAACTGCTAATTCTTGGCAAGATTGGTTCGCCGACCGTGAGGTAGAAATAGAAAAAGATGGTATACTTATAAACTTGCCAGCCCATACAGCCAAAATACTCATTTCCCGGTAGTTAAGTTTCGGTAGTAGCTAGAATTCAAAAAGCTTCTGTCTCCTATCGATTCCACATGCACCTCAAGGGCTGCTGTGATATTATGGGAGACTGCTGCATACATTTGAAAAACTAGAAATTAAATCGATCATGGCTCTGACGCAACAGCGCAAACAAGAAATAATTTCCAACTACCAGGTTCATGAAACCGACACTGGTTCTGCCGATGTTCAAATCGCCATGCTGACCGAGCGGATTAACCGCCTCAGCTTACATCTGCAAGCGAATAAAAAAGACCATTCTTCCCGCAGAGGATTGTTGAAGCTAATTGGTCAGCGCAAACGTCTTCTAGCTTATATTCAGCAAGACAGCCGGGAAAAATATCAAGCCTTGATTGCTCGCCTTGGTATTCGTGGATAGGAACTAGCGCTTATGTCTGCTGAAGAATCTGAGCGAGTTAGCGGATCTCCTGCTTCCGAGTCTCGGTTGCCCTTTGAACCGAAAACAAAGCGCCAAAAACCTGTAAAAGCTACTAGTAAAATACCAGTACAGCCAAAACAGCCTGAAAAACAGCCGCTCTTTAGCAAAGAAGAGATGGCAATTCCCCAAGTAGTTAGCCAGCGGATGATCCGGCGCGTAGCTGGATTCTGTGGTGTACCCACAGCTTTGGGTATTGTCACCCTCGTGGCGAGTTATCTGCTTACCATCTACTCTGACATCACACTGCCTCCCATCGCTGTATTACTAGTGAATATGGGATTTTTTGGTTTAGGAGTGTTAGGGATAACCTATGGCGTTCTGTCTGCCTCTTGGGATGAAGAAAGAGCTGGAAGCCTGCTGGGCTTGGGTGAGTTCAGCACCAATTGGGGACGAATGGTGGCAGTTTGGCGCGAAACTCGGCAGAAGTAACGATGCTCGGCGCTTAGATATCAAATAACTGCGGTTTTGGAATGTTGAAGTTTAGATTTCATAACTTCAACATTGCTACGTAAAAATTTATACTACTTTAATAACTATGATCGTAGTCATGAAAAGTGGTTCCCCGGAAGCGGAAATTAACCGCATTAGTGAGGAACTAATTAGCTGGGGGCTAACGCCAGAAAAAATTATTGGTCAACACAAAGTGGTAATCGGTCTAGTAGGTGAAACTGCTGCCTTAGACCCATTACAAATTCAGGAAATCAGCCCTTGGATTGAGCAAGTATTGCGGGTAGAACTGCCTTACAAACGAGCTAGCCGCCAGTACCGTCACGGCGAAGCTTCTGAGGTAGTAGTTGGTACTCCTGATGGCCCGGTTGTGTTTGGAGAACATCACCCCTTGGTAGTCGTTGCTGGCCCCTGCTCGGTCGAAAATGAAGAAATGATTGTAGAAACGGCGCAGCGTGTCAAGGCAGCAGGAGCCAAGTTTTTACGTGGTGGGGCATACAAGCCCAGAACTTCACCTTACGCTTTCCAAGGACACGGCGAGAGTGCTTTGGAATTGTTAGCAAAAGCCCGGCAAGTAAGCGGATTGGGCATTATTACAGAAGTGATGGATGCCGCCGAACTAGATAAAATCGCGGAAATTGCTGATGTGGTTCAGGTGGGTGCAAGGAATATGCAGAACTTCTCCTTGCTGAAAAAAGTGGGCGCACAGTCGAAACCAGTTCTCTTAAAGCGGGGAATGGCAGCAACAATTGAAGATTGGTTGATGGCAGCCGAGTATATTTTGGCAGCGGGAAATCCGAATGTGATTTTATGCGAGCGAGGCATCCGTACCTTTGACCGCCAGTATACAAGGAATACACTAGATTTATCAGTAGTGCCAGTGTTACGCAAGCTGACTCACCTACCGATTATGATTGACCCCAGCCACGGCACTGGCTGGTCTGAATTTGTTCCTTCTATGGCAATGGCAGCGATCGCAGCTGGATCTGATTCGTTGATGATTGAGGTTCACCCCAACCCTCCCAAAGCTTTATCTGACGGGCCACAATCGCTGACACCGGAGCGTTTCGACAATTTAATGCAAGAATTAGCAGTGATTGCTAAAGCAGTAGGACGCTGGCAGCAACCAGCAGTAGCCTTAGCACAAAAATAGTGCTGAGTGCTGAGTTAGGAGTTAGTAGGGGCGAACGGCTGTACCCTGCGGGAAGGGCAAAGCCCTACGCCCGTACAGGAGTTATTCTCTTTGTTTCCCCCTGCCTCCCCTGCTCTCCAGTTTCAAGAGCGATTGGTTAGTGTTATATACTTCCCATTACCAATTCTTAAATATCAATCTTTATTCTGAGTTTTGTTAATAATCTCAGGGTGATGGGAAATGGTACGAAAAAAGGTTTTTCTGGTAGTAATTGGAGCGATCGCAGCAATATTAGTTGGCAGTTTGACGCATTTCAAGGTAATTGCCCAATCTCCCACCGATCTAGATTTAGCTGTTTATCATGCTCCAATTCACTATCAAGATACAGACAGCACCAAGTATAGGGGAGACTATATCACGCGGTTTGATTACGATGGCGATTGGCGAGGAACGAATAACTGGGACAACCTACAATTTCCGCTGAATGCTCATGCCTACTATTCTGTGGCAGAGACTTGCACTCATTGGTTCATCACTTATTCTTTTTTCCATCCCCAAGACTGGACTGATATTCCCTTCGACCAAGAGCATGAAAATGATTTAGAGGGACAGCTTGCGATCGTTCGTAAGGATGGTTCAACTTTTGGCAAACTCGAAGGCATCGTCACTGTATTTCATAATGACTTTTACTCTTATACGCCATCTGGTAGTCCTTTGCGAAATGGTACGGAAAATATTGATGGAACCCTTACCACGAGTAGCTATAACGGTTCTTTGCACCAGTTGACGACTCAGGAAGCTAAAGGTCATGGACTAAAAGCTTGGCCCTACGCTGGAGATTTTCAGGGAGCCAGCAACGAGGATGGAATTATCTATTATCCTTCTAAAACCACTGCCGAAGTTCCAGCTTCAGGAAACGATCGCAACGTACAATATTTGTTGCTTGATGTATTTGCCCCTAGTGGAGTGTGGCAACATCAATTAGATGAAACCTCTCTATCAAGTTCTTCTGCGCTAACTTTCGCTAGTTGGGGAACGTTCAAGGGAGACTCTAGTGGTGGGTGTGGCGCTGGTGCGCCAACTTGCAGTACAAATTCCGCCAATGCACCTTGGGGCTGGGATGATTCTAATGATGGCTCAGTATACAAGGGCGAGATGGCTTTAGACCCCGCTCACTTAACTGATGTTTACTTCGATGGTCTTGGTACTTTTGATACAACTTACATTCGTAACCGATTTATCCAGGATTTAAGGGATAGAGGATACAATTCAGCCAATCTACCTCAAGGTTGGCCAACTCAACTGAATCTTAATTCTCTGATCGGTAAGCTCAAAAACCAATGTTCGTAAGGACAGAATACATAAGTTAATTTTTCACATTACTTGTTATACCAAGCTTTGCGCCACTGTTTCATTTGCTTAATCTCTGTATTTTGTGCTTTGATAATTTCTTGAGCTAAGTTCTTGATTTCTGGACGCTTAGACTTTCGTAAAGCATCTTTAGCCATAGTTACAGCTCCTTCATGGTGAGGAATCATTGCGTTGATAAAGCGCAAGTCAAATTCTGTATCAGCAGCGCCCAAATCCATGTTCATCATCATGGCTTGCATTTGTGCGGATGACATCTGCACTGTTTTATTCTGTTGGGCATCATACGCAATTGGTTTATCTCCCGCTTTGGGATACCAAGCTGTGCGCCACTTTTTCATCTGCGTAATCTCTTGATTTTGCGCTTTGATGATGTCGTCTGCTAGCTTTTTAATTTCCGGGCGTTTTGATTTTTGCTGTGCATCATTCGCCATTTCCACTGCCCCCTGGTGGTGTAAAATCATCGCATCAACAAACCGCAAATCATAGTTAGCATCAGCTGCACCTAAATCCATTGCCATACTATGGTTCATGCCACTACCGTGATGCATTCCAATGTTGTGGTTCATCGGTTGCTTGTTGATAGTATCAGTAGCGGTGGTAGTAGTGTTTTGTGCTTGGCTTTGGTTCTTGGAAGAAGTTGTAGAACAAGCTGTTAGCACGCTGCTAGAAAAAGAAGCGATCGCCACTAAAATAAATGCCAAAAAGTTGTTTTTCAGATTAGGTAATTGCATAGAGATGATTGAGATAGTTTCCTGATGTTACACATATCTGGTTAGCTAGATTAAGCTTTCAGATGATTTATCCTTGGCTGGAGTAATCAAACCGCTTAGATAATTGTTTGCTTACAACGCGACTATACTTACTACATAGTTTGACAGCCAAAAATGAAATCAGGATGAAATCAAATACTGATTTGTAACTGTAAAACAGAGAATTGGTTACTTTTGTTTTGCTTTGCTATCAGCCTAACATACCCGATTTTACTAGTTGTGGAAGCAATCGCTCCATTTATTTTCTCTAATAAAGTCTGTTTAGAGCAATCAAAAAGTCCTGGTTAGTTTAATCTTTTAAAGATTGAAGCACCGAGCTAGGACGCGCAGCTTTCACAGAAAGATACAAATTAGGATAGCGAACAAATATATAGTGTTCATAATCATACCAATGCATCTCAGCTTTTTCTTGGTTGCAAACTTGGCAAATAACCCATAAATTCTTGAATTCCATTGATAACCAGGGATACTGTGAACGAGGTAGTTTATGATCTATTGTCTTACCACCTTTGTCAGAGTAGCGATCCCCACAAATTGGACAGTACCAGTTTGAATTTTCTTTTACCCAATCTTTGCTTTCTTGGGTTGTTCCACATTCATAATCACCATTAACATAGCGCCAGTAATCGAATTTTCTGTAATTTTCAAAATCTTGATTAGTTAGCTTGTGATATCGTCTATTACCAATTTTATTTGCAAGCTCAAATAATTCTTTCAGTTCTTTTCCTTTAAAATTCACCGTCTTTATCACTAAATATTAATAGTTGTAAATAATTTTTAATTATATTTTTTTCGATATATATTACTAGTATTTTTACTAAAATCAATAAATTCAATTTCTGTTTCCGGAAACTGCTTATCTATTTCTTCTGCAATCTCATTAACTTCTCTAGATAAACTCTGATAAAAATTTTCGATTTCTTGAATTGTGAGATATTTATTTCCAATGCGATCGCACTCTAAAAATAATTCCTCAAGCGTTAAATCTTCAAATTGGCATCTATTTAGGAAATCCTTGATTTTTTGATAAAGATTAATAACATTATTCCAGCCAATGTTTTTATAAAAGTTTTCTTTTAGCCAAGCTTGGTCTTCTTGATGAAGCTTAACTCGATTATTTGAGTTAGTACGTTGAACATCACGATAACTCATTCCTTGAAAAGTTCTTTTTTTACTTTTATTTTTAGTCACAAAGCTAATTGTTTAACCCAATGTCGATTTGAACATAATAATTAAAGCTTTACGAATTTCACTATCTTCGTACTGAAGAAGCTTTTTCGTATTAATAGCTAATTTCAGCCTGATTTCATCTATTAAATTTTTCAATGCTTTATTATCTTGTTTTAGTTGGTCATTTGCTTGAATTAGCTCATTATTATGAGAATTTATTGTTTTAATTTTCATTTCTAACACTTTGTTTGTGTCAGATAAACGTTGAATTTCAGCTTCGGATTTTTCCTGCTCCTGTTTTTTATATTTTTTCACTTCTTCAATTTTTGTAGCATATTCCTGATTATTCCTCTCTATCTCTTTAGTTTTCTTCGTTACCATACCTTTCTGAGCAGCTTGAAGACGTTGACGCTTACTTAGTTCAGAACCAGCAAAAGAAGAAATACCTCTGCGAATAGTAATTTCATCAGGATTAATCCTAAAGTCAATCACTTCTAGGGCACGCATAGCATCTGCTTTTGTCCATCCTTCACTTTCTAGTAGCTTAATAGCCTGTGACTTATTCACGGTTCTTTATAAGAGTTAATGTAAAATATATTACAATTTACAAGTTTAGTATACCCGTGTTTTTAGTTAGACTAACAATTCCAGCGGTATACTGGAGTGTAAGCCAAAATTGTAGGCAATATCTCGCGGGTGGGAATCACCTAAAGTTTTGAAAATCTTTTACAACACCAAGCTTTCGCAAGTTAGAAGTTTTGTCTTGAACTGAGATGGTATCTGGGCGTTTCTCTGTTCAAAATAACGGAGTCTAAAGATCCCTGAAGCTATGTCGCAATCCAAGTTAGTATCATTGTGCAGGACTACCCCAATGAGGTAACGATTGGGTTAGGATCTTGTCACGCTGACTTTTTAATTTCAGAAGTCCTATTCGCGAATTTTTCTGGCTAAAATAGTATATCTGTTCTACTCAGACTCCGAAACCAACACTCCTTAAAATCCATATACTTTAGAGGCAGGAATGGCTATCAACACCGATACTTCTGGCAAGCAAAAAGCGCTGAATATGGTGCTTAACCAGATTGAGCGCAGCTTCGGTAAGGGAGCAATCATGCGCTTGGGCGATGCTACCCGGATGCGGGTGGAGACGATTTCCACTGGGGCGCTTACCCTGGATCTAGCATTGGGTGGTGGTTTACCCAAGGGGCGGGTGATTGAGATTTATGGGCCGGAAAGTTCTGGTAAAACGACAGTAGCACTACACGCGCTCGCCGAAGTGCAAAAAAATGGCGGTATTGCTGCCTTTGTTGATGCTGAACATGCCCTTGACCCCACCTACGCCGCAGCTTTGGGTGTAGATATAGAAAATCTGCTAGTTTCTCAACCAGATACAGGGGAAGCCGCTTTAGAAATTGTCGATCAACTTGTCCGTTCAGCAGCAGTTGACATTGTAGTTATCGACTCAGTGGCAGCATTGGTTCCTCGCGCTGAAATTGAAGGCGATATGGGTGATGCTCACGTTGGTCTACAAGCGCGATTGATGAGCCAAGCTTTACGTAAAATTACTGGTAATATCGGTAAATCTGGCTGCACTGTAATTTTCATTAACCAGTTACGGCAAAAAATCGGCGTTACTTACGGTAGCCCAGAAACCACAACTGGTGGTAATGCATTGAAGTTTTACGCTTCGGTGCGCTTGGATATTCGCCGGATTCAAACTTTGAAAAAAGGTACAGATGAATTTGGCAACCGAGTCAAAGTCAAAGTTGCCAAAAATAAAGTAGCACCGCCTTTTAGAGTGGCGGAATTTGACATCATTTTTGGCAAGGGAGTTTCTACTTTAGGTTGTCTTGTGGATTTGGCAGAAGAAACTGGCATCCTCGTTCGCAAAGGTGCTTGGTATAGTTACAACGGTGATAATATTTCCCAAGGACGAGATAACGCCATTAAGTATCTAGAAGAAAAAACGGAATTTGCTGAACAAATTAAGCAACAGGTGCGTGAAAAGCTAGACAAAGGAGCTGTTGTTTCTGCTAACTCTGTGGCGAAGGCTAATGAAGAAGAGGAAGACGACGAATTAGAGGAAGACGAATAGCATTAAGGTCTACTCTCTCTCAAGACTTGACGATTCACAGAGAAAGGGAAAAGCCCTTCGGGTAAGGCTTCGTTGGGGAAAAGGAAAGAGAAAAATCCGTCCTTTTCCCCTCTTCTATTCCGAAAAGTATTGTTGTACTCTAGCATTTATTGTAGAGTGCTTTTTTTGCCTAGATTTTAAATCAAATAAACATACATACAATCAAATGTCAGTTCGTAGTAAGCGATTTATGGCTTTTTCAGGGTTATCAGGACTTTAGTTCTGACCCTTTGGGTGATGCTCGTGACGCTCGGTTGCTTTTAGCGTCGCCTCTTGGGCGAGGACTCTTTAATGCTGTGCTGTCGCGTAGCGTCTCACGCCACTTGGGAGAAGAGAAGACTCGCTAACAGCAGTTCCTCTATTTAGAGATACCTCAAGACTCTACCCTGCGGGTTCTGCTTTAGCAGTACGGGTGATGCTCCTAACGTCGCGCTTCGCTACGCTAACAGCACTTTGCTATCGACGAAAACCGCCTTCGCGCCAGTGTCTCCCCTTTGGGAAAAGACAGCAAGTGCTTCACCGGACTGCCTTACCGACAAGACTGCGACCCCCTCACCGCGAATGCGTATACATTCCGCGACCCTTTTCCTGTCGGAGACGCTACGCGAACGGGAAGGCCAAGGGCAAAGACTCTCTTGGCAATGACTTTGTGTAATTAATTCTGTTTACTTACTTAACAATGACTCTCTAGAAAGCTTAATTTTAATGCGATCGCTAACTCTAAAAGTTGTATAAATCAGGCTTTAATGCTTCTGCGTTAGTAAAAAATTAAAGATTTTGAATTGGGAAATATTCATCAAAATCAGAGATCATCCCTCAAATTAGGTTATTGAATCGTTTCTTGTTACATCTAAAGATCCAAAATAAACTCCCAATCCAAAATCTGAAATTACACAATCAACTAGTGCCAGGTGGCGGAAATAACTATCCAGTTTTAAAAGGTTAAAAAGCTCATATAGTAAGCTTTCTCTCTTTCTGCATACTCTTCGAGAACAACCACCCTTCGGGTTCTCCGAAGAGTACGTCGAACTGCCTTCAGCATGGTTGCCTTCTGGCACTAGTCGTTTTCCCATTGTTCGCGACCAATTAAATCGCCGATGCGATCGCGTAACAGAAAGTCACATTTCTCCAGTTCACATTCGACGCACACCCACTCTCTCGCTGGAATGTATTGGCAGAGTGTATATATTGGCTGTTGTCGGCTGATCATTCCCTTTTGCACTAATCGGCGAGCTTCGTCTTGAATTACATCCAAAGAATAGTAATTGATAGAGGGCACCGTATTCACACTCATGGTTTTTACTCACAAATTTACACGTAGATAGTGTTCCCATTAACTATTGGGAACAAACATGGCAGGGATGAGACTTGTGGCTAGGGTTTTGTAGTTTGCTATACGGAACTAATTCCATTTTGACGCTACATATCCTCAAATTATCCAAAGAAATGTTAAGAAAGTCAACAAATGCTGACATTTTCGGTAAATGTGCTTCACTTTGACATAAGTAGGTTATTAACTTACCTGCTAAAAACTTTGTATAACTGGCATTTCCCAGGTTTAAAAGTTTTGCTGTTACTACTTTTAGGCATAATTGTGTGGGTGAGAATAGTTCCTATGACGGATTGCTGATGTACCAAATAATCACCATGAGACCCTAGCTAGAGACGTTGGGATTTTTCCCTGAGTTAGCAATCCAGGGATTTCTGGTAGAAGCATGGGTATAAAGTGTTGCAAAATCTAACGGCTACCGTACACCACGAAAACTTGTAACGCGCCATCTGTTAATAATTTTTTAAAAATGACCGTAGTTTCTTGGTTAATTGCAGCACTGCAAATAAATAGACTGCCCTGGATAAACATTAGGAGCAAATTGAGATGATGTGCCTCTAGAGTAGCAGTAACTTATGTGAAAAGCTGGCCAAATCGCCCATTTAAGTCGTAGCTAGGGGGTAATGATTCAAACAATCACTAGTTAAACCTTCATCTACCACCTTGGATTTAGGTAAATTCTAAGTGTTAAAATTGTGAAGTTTTATTAAACTAATGCTTTGTGCTAACAGTAAAGTTACTGAAGAAAGACAGAGGAAAGTAGTTAGCAACTATTCTTTTTACTCCTCTTGTCTTCCTTCTTGCCCAAAGGGTCTTGAGGTCTCACGCCACGCCCCTCAAATCGAGACTGCCTTGCGGGGTTCCCTCCGTTCTGGCAAGTGACGTGGGAGACCCGCCCACGGAAATAGCTCCCGAAGTAGAGGAAGTGGCATCCAAAACTGCGACTGCCCCACCGCGTCAGCCTTAATGATAAGTTTTTAACTCTAAGTAGGATGCTCCTGTATACTCACATTGAAACAGACGCGATTGAGTCACGTCTGTAAACTGTTTGGCGAATTCCCTAGGGATGAATTGTTCTAATATTACATTGTTGTGTTAGTTACTTATTCCCAAGATTGTTCATCATATTCATCTGTAGTATCTTCTGCTACTGCTTGAGTTTCAGGCGATCGCTCATACTGGAGTTGGTTCAAGAGTGACAATACTTTAGTACCGCGTTCTATAGAGCGATCTTCGATAAAAATTACTTCTGGTGTGCGACGCAGCCTTACCCGCGCACCGAGTTCGCTGCGGACAAAACCTGTCGCCGACTTTAAGCCTGCCATTGTTTCTGCCTTAGCTTCTTCTGTACCATAAATACTGACGTAGATTTTGGCATGTTGTAGATCGCCAGAAACATCTACATCAGTAACACTTACCATTCCTGTACCCACACGATCGTCTTTAATACCGTTGAGCAGCATTTGGCTAACTTCCCGTTTGATCAATTCAGCAACACGGGAAATGCGGCGATTTGTAGCCATAATAGTTACGCCTCTTCTGGGAGGTTATACGACATCAATAAAAAGCAAGTTGGTGAAGCAGCGCGGTGAGTCCAGTCCGGTCTTGGGTTTCCCCAAGTGGAGCAAGTGGCGTGAGCGCAGCGTTAGCGACGCAGGAACGTCACCCGTACTGCTAAAGCACAACCCCCAGGGTAGGGTCTTGGGGGAAACCCCATGAGCGACTGCTGTTAGCGAGTCTTCGCCCAAGGGACGACGCTAAAAGCGTTAGCGAGTCTTCGAGCATCACCCGCAGAGTGAAGGACAGCCCTTGACGCTTGCAAAGCCATCGGAAACTGCTTTTGGGGCAGATCCTTGATATAGATTTAGTCTAGATTGTACTCAATCCAAGCATTGCACGTAAGGTAAAAGTGACAAAGACCAAGCTACCTACAAATAAACCCAAGAGGGCGATTAAGGTGACAGGGCGTTTCAATAGGGGCATTAATGGCGCGATCGTGTTCAGAAACACGCCTAAGAGAACAGTAACAAAGTAGCGGGGGTAGCGAAAGACGTTATTCCAAAATCCGTCAAACATCTGAATATAAACTGCCTTGCTATAAACTTACGTTTCTTGGGATGTGTTTTATCTATACCAATTGTAATCTATATAGGTGAAATATTACTCAGTTAATATAAAATATGGTTTTTCAGTTAAATTTTGTTATATTCAGTAGCTTAGTTTCAGCTAAATTTCGATTAAATGGTAATTCAAATCCCTAAAGCAGCTTACCCACGTCCATTTTTAAAGTGGGCGGGAGGTAAAAGCAGGTTAATTCAACAATATAATCCTTATTTTCCTAAGGATTATAAAACTTACTATGAGCCATTTTTGGGCGGCGGTGCTGTTTTTTTCCATCTGCAACCCTCACAAGCAATTTTAACTGATATTAATTCTGAATTGATTACTACTTATCGCTGTGTTAGAGATAATGTTGAGGAATTAATCTGCTTACTTAAAGAACATAAAATTAACCACGATCGAGATTATTATTATGATGTAAGAGCAAATTCCCGAATTAATGATATAGAACGAGCTGCACGTTTAATTTATCTGAATAAAACTTGTTATAACGGTCTGTATAGAGTTAATTCTCAGGGGAAATTTAACGTGCCATTAGGCAAGTATAAAAATCCTAATATTTGTCCTGAAGACTTGCTGCGAGTAGCTTCTACAGCACTTTCTAAATCTAAAATTCAACAGGCAGATTTCACAGATGTGCTGAATCAGGCGACTAGTAGTGAAGATTTCGTGTTTTGCGATCCACCTTATCATCCTATAAGTAGTACCAGCTATTTCACCGGATATAATGGTAATTCTTTTGGTGACAAAGAGCAAGAACTTTTGAGAGATACTTGTGCAGAACTAGCAAGTCGTGGTGTGAAAGTAATGGTATGTAATTCTGATTGTGACTTTATAAAAAACTTATACAAGCAGATTAATTTTAATATCTACACAATAGCAGCTTCACGTTCTATTAATTCTAATACTAAAAAAAGAGGGATGATTTACGAATTGTTAATTACATCATATGAAATTTTATAGATGATTATTGCTCCAAGCTATAAATCTATCTAAAGTATGAACCGCTAATAAATTATGGTTACATGCAACTTGCTGTCTGAGCCATTTAATAGCTCCTTCTCTCATGCCTTCACCCCCTATAACTACAATAGTTGGTGCAGGATATGAGTCCTGAATATTCAAGTTTAAATAAGGAAACTTTTCATCCACCGAACCACCGCTTTCTTGCCATTTACATTCGATAATTAGTCCAGATGGCATTACAGGTGAACCCACCACATAAAAATCAACTTTTAGGGTAGTTTTATAAATTCCAGAACCGATATAAACTTGCTTTGCATAGCGTTTTGCTAATAAACTAGCATCAAATAAAAATTCCTTGGATACATGATTTCCTACTTGGAAATAACCATGTACACTTAATATTGTCTCTACGTTACTTTCTAAAATTTTCCCTGCCTGATTAGCCCGTGCGCCTTGAGTCATAGTCATCTCAAATTCCTGTGCCACAAGTCCCATGTATTCTAGAATTTCATGGAAGTAGCAGCAAGCGATCGCCTACTTAATATGAATTTTTAATTTTGGCTGTACAAGGCTGGATTAATAGGTAGAAAGGAATAAATATTAATACTTTTGTACTAAAAAATGCCAATATTGCAAACTTGAATAGTTTCTAAATAGGAGTAAATTTGGACTATTTCCCTACCGTTCCCTCTAATTCTTCCATAAGTGGCAAAGAAGTAGAGGGTCTGTTTTGTGGTGGTCGGTTTATGGAGAAATTTATCTGTAACAACATCGGTAATCAGCGAGATTGAACTAAGTTTAATTCTAGAATTTTTTCTTAGCTTAAACCTGTTTGCACTTCAGTGTTACCGTTGCGGATAGCCCATGCTAGTTCTAAAAGTTGAGTCCAGCGCTTTTGGACTTGTTTGGGAGTGCATTTGATTGCTCTGGCGATCGCTTGGTCACTCTGGCGTGATATTTTCAACTCTAATATTTGCTGTTGTTCGGGAGACAGCGAACTCAAAAACTTTTCCCACTGCTGACAAGACAATCCTAACTTTTGCTCTAAACCTGCGCCTAACCATTGATGTACTAACTGCCATTGGTGCTGCTTAGCAAACTTTTCGGCATGATATTTGAAACGCTGTTGGAGATAGTCGCGCTGACGGCTAGTTAGACCGAGAATTTGGTCAATTTCTGGTGCGGAGAGGTCTTGGAGTTTGAGGGTGAGATAGTCCACGCAGTCAGATTGACCTTGAGATTCCAAGTATTTGATTAATTCTGAGATGACGCGATCGCGTTCTGATGCTTCCGATGGGTCAAAATTAGCTTGGGCAATCATTTGCGATCGAATTTGTTGCACCGCCGAGTTCCGCTGGTAAGATTCTGCTTCTTCACCCTTGGCAGATTCCACCGCCATTTCAATATCTACTGTAGTTTCTTGGGGCTGACGACGCGCAAAACCTTGGGCACGTAAGATAATTAATTGCTGATTATTACCACCAGGTAAATTAATCCGGCGCTTGGCATATTGCTCTGTAAACGCCATATATTCTGCTAGTTGCAACTGCGTGCGCGGTGTATAATCTTCAGGCAGTTCATTTTCGCGCCGGAAAGCTTTGATGGCTTCAATGTAAAATGCTTGGAGAAAATCTTCAATCAGGCTGTAACGAGCGTCAAAACCTAACTCAGAGCCTGCAACAGTCACATGACGGTAAACCATAGCGCCCAAAGTGCTGTGTAATTCTACACGTCCTCTTCTGGAACCCAGACGATAATAATGCAGGCACTTTTGCAGGCGATGTCTAGACAAAGTAAGTTGCCAAGACTGAATTTCTCCTGATGTTTGAATGCGTGAGCTTTTATCACAAATGCGTTTAACTTCTATAGCTATGCGTTGTGCCACGGCTTGTACACACCCAGAAGCTGCTTTCACTTGAGCCTGCATTTCTTGACACAGCAGTTGCATCAAAATATCAGTATTATTGGCTGGCAATTCTTTAGTTGAAATGCAGCGGTCAATAGTAGACGTAGAGATTGGTAGATTTGCAAGGTTAACTTTCATAACTTTTCCTGGGTGTGGTATTGCACCTTAACTACAACGCAGAGACAGCACTTAAAACTAATCTTGCTAGGATAATCAATTGCTAGTTGATCCATCAAGACCTACTGCAAGTACTGCTGACATATTAAGACTGTAATAAATTCAAAAAAGTTACAGGTCAATTAGTGTGTCGCTTTTTCACATGCAACCAATTTGACGGTGGCACAAAGATATCCACCATGCCATAAAAGTAGCCACAACATTTGCTGTGCCGACTTTTACTGCCATTCTATTTTACCCACTACCAGTTATTTTAAGTATGACGATCGCCAAACTGGAGCATTTATTTTACATGATTCCGAAACTGACAAAGTGCCCCGTGAAGTATTAGTTTTTATACCCATGCTGTCACTGCTTCCCAACCTAAACCTCGCCTTGTAATCATTGGTTCATCTCCCGTCAAGTCTAAAATCGTAGACACTTCGTATGTTGGTTCTTTACCAGTGTCAATAATTACATCTACTAAGTTATCCAAACGGTCAAATAGCTCCACACGCGATAGTCTAAGTTCTGAATCTAGCCCTGAATGTTCATCTTCCTCATCTGGCGGGAGGTGTGCCGAAGTCGAAATAATTGGATTTCCTAACGCTGCCAGCAGTGCTAAGCATACATTATGATCTGGTACGCGAATCCCGGTAGTCTTGCGCTTAGGACTTTGTACTAGTCGCGGAACTAACTTGGTCGCAGGTAGCAAAAATGTGTACGGTCCTGGGATCAGATGCCTCATAATTCGATAAGCTGTATCGTTGACAAAGGCATAAGTCGCCACATTTGACAGTGAGGGACACAAAAATGTCAGTGGTTTATCGTTTGCTAGCTGTTTGATGTGCCGCACTCGTTCCACCGCTGACTTAGCATTTAAATCGCAACCAATCGCATAGACTGTATCTGTAGGGTAGAGCATAACTGCGCCACCAGAGAGCGCTGATTTTATTTCCTCTATTCGCCGGGTTTGCGGATTATCAGGATGGACTGCAAAAATTTTTGCCATAAGTAACTTTGATTTGGAGATTTGGGGTTTTGCATTCAAGGAAAAATATAAAATCAAGCGTTGCACATATTTTTATCGGCGATCGCCTCATGCAAATACGCGAAGTTTTACATCACAATAATTGTGCAACATGAAGTATGTAGACGCGTTCGACGAAGTCGTTCTCGTTCGACGAAGTCGTTCCCGAAGGGTAGAGTAGCGGCTTGCTGTACTGCTAAAGCAGAAGGATAAAAGTTGAAAGCTGAATGATAAAAATTTTTGAGGATCTTTCAGTATCTGTTATGCCAAAAAATTAGTCAAAAGAGCATATACAGTGCAAGATATTACATTTAAGAAAAGCTGTGATGCTTCAAAGCAGACGATAGGCGGTGCGCCACCCACTATAAATGAAACAAACAAGTCAAATGCTCTTCCCTTCTGCCTTCTGCCTGATTTCTTGAAAGTCCAATTATTTATACCTCTAGAGACAGAGGGTAACTCAAATTTAACGGTTTTAAATATTTCCATGACAAACCCCCGTCAAATAGCTTTTATTGCCCTGCGAGACGTTCACAAAGGAGCTTATGCTGATGTTGCCCTAGATAGAGTGCTGCAAAAAGTTAACTTGTCTGATAGCGATCGCCGTCTGGTGACAGAATTAGTTTATGGTAGCGTCAGGAGGCAGCGCACCCTTGACACCCTCATTGACCAACTCGGCAAAAAGAAATCCCACCAACAGCCAAAAGACCTCCGCACTATTCTCAATCTAGGTTTATACCAACTGTGCTACCAAGAGCGTATTCCAGCCTCAGCTGCTGTTAATACCACTGTGCAACTAGCCAAAGAAAATGGTTTTTCTGGACTCACGGGTTTTGTGAATGGTCTATTGCGGCAGTATATCCGCCTTGTGGAAAAGGAGCAGGGGAGTAGGAGAGCAGGGGGAGCAGGGGAGGCAGGGGGAGATAAGAAAGAAAATTCTCCCTTGTCTACCTCATCTCCCTCATCTCCCTTATCTCCCCATCTTCCTTTACAACTACCAGAAAATCCGGTGGAACGCTTGGGCATTTTACACAGCTTTCCTGACTGGATTATTCAAGTGTGGTTAGACCAAATTGGTTTTGCTGAGACAGAAAAATTGTGTGAATGGATGAACCAAACACCAACGATCGACCTCAGAATCAATCCCCTCTGCACTGATATAGAGACAGTTGAGGCAGCGTTGCAATCGGCTGGGATTTTAGTTAGGCGAATTCCTTATTTGCCTCAAGCTTTACGATTGATTGGTAGCACCGGGCCAATTCAAAATCTACCTGGTTTTAGTGAGGGTTGGTGGTCTGTACAAGATAGTAGCGCTCAACTAGTCAGTCACTTGCTCGACCCCCAACCAGGAGAATTAGCGATCGATGTTTGTGCAGCACCAGGGGGTAAAACAACTCATATAGCGGAATTAATGGGAGATAAGGGAAAAATTTGGGCTTGCGATCGCACTCCTTCTCGTCTTCGCAAACTTCAACAAAATGCAGAACGGCTGAATTTGCAATCTATTCAAGTTTGCACTGGCGATAGCCGCAATTTACTGCAATTTTACAATACTGCTGACCGCGTATTAGTAGATGCACCATGCTCTGGTTTGGGAACCCTGCATCGTCATGCTGATGCTCGTTGGCGACAGACACCAGAATCTGTCCAGGAACTCTCGATTTTACAAAAAGAACTTATTTCACATACATCTAATTTTGTCAAGTCTGGTGGTGTACTCGTTTATGCCACCTGTACGCTGCATCCGGCAGAAAATGAAGATGCGCTCGCCGCATTTTTAGCTGAGAATCCTAATTGGCAAATTGAGCCTCCTAGGACTGATTCGCCTTACTCTGCCTATTCTACGCCCCAAGGCTGGCTAAAGGTCTGGCCTCATCGTCAGAACATGGATGGCTTTTTCATGGTGCGCTTAAGAAAAACCAACGATTCCGCGTGAATACTGTTTGGGATTGTACGATTTGGTGAAAGCCCCGAATCTACCAGAGGAGGCAGCAATGGTTACTGATTCCAATGTAAAAAACTTAGTTAAAATCTTAATTGGAGCCGCTTGGATTGATGGCAGAATTCAGCCAGAGGAACGGCAATATCTGCGCGAAATAGCTCAAGCAAAAGGTTTGGCAACCGATCCAGAAATTAAGCCTTGGCTGTACGAATTAGTTCCTGTACAACCAAAAGAGTGTTATGCATGGGTGAAAGATTACTTAGGCGATCGCCCCAGCTTGGAAGATTACGAAAACTTAATTGAAGCTATCAGTGGCTTAATTTATAGCGATGGTGATGTGGCGATCGAAGAAGCTAGGCTTCTGACGAAATTACAGGAGTTAGGCAAGCTGAATGAATCCAACCAACCAGCTTTTAATGCGTTACTCAAACAAATTCAAAAGCTTTACCGTCGTTGGGTTGAAGTGCAAAACTAATCATAAGTCAAGAGTCAAGAGTCCAAGTCAAGAGTTTAAAGTTTTGACTGTTGACTATTGACCATTGACCAATGACTGCTTATGACTTCGGTTCGCCCAGACCCGGAGTTTCTTCTTTTTCAACCTTGGGAACAAAGTCAGGGCGTTCTTTGCTTTCCCAACCAGGAGGACGTTTAGAGTTATACCAAGCAATAGAACCAATGGTTACAGCAGCAATAAAGCCAACCACATATACCAAGGTGAAAGCAAAAGGAAAATGCTCGCCACCTACTGCAACAGAATCTGCTGCTTGCATGAATAAATGTAAATGCATTGAGTATATTCTCCTAATTCAGGCAACACTTCTTAAGACACTATAAATAAAAATAGAGTATTAGTTACATCCCCCTCAAGTTTGAACCTGATATTACATGAGGAAGAGAACAGGGAAGCATCAGGATTTTAGCTTGATTTATCTGCCACAAATTCCCCGAACTCCATAAACAAAACGTGTGAGTTTTGCTTCCCACCAAACTTCTGAGGGCAGTTTGAAAGTAGGCGTTACAGTTAAGTATTAAGTATGGGATATCTGTAGTTTGCCACACTAACCTGAGTTGCAAGTGATGCGATCGCAAGGGTCAAAGGGTAGCAATCAAGCAATTACATAAGATTTCGATATTACAGGAATTAGCTAGCAAACGGTTTGGGCGAACATAACTTTGCTGTCGTTGTGCAATATAGCATAGGATTTTCTGTAAGTCACAATATTAAAATAAGCCTATGTTTGAGTTTGAGAAATGTCTACTAAACACACAAATAGTAGAAGTACCATCACATCTTGTGACTGGCCTATTGAGCTATTGCCTGGATTGAGTCAGGAAGAACAATCCCAACTGCAAAATTGTGGTATCGCAACCACAGGAATGCTATTCAAACAAGGCAATAGTCCAGCAGCTAGGCTGGCAATGGCAAATAAATTACAAGTTCATCTTCAGTATGTAAATAAATGAGTGGCTTTGGCTGATTTAGCGCGTGTTCCTAGTGTCGGCACACAATATTGCAGTTTATTGCTTCATGCGGGTATTGGTTCTGTAGCGCAGTTGGCTCAGGTTCCCACTCACAGATTGCATCAACAAATTTTGCGCTTACAGGTAGCAACAATGCAACGACGAGATTTGTGTCCAGCGATTGAACTGGTGCAACAGTGGAATCAGCAAGCGAAAATAGTGCTGAGTGCTGAGTGATTAATTTATAACTCTTAACTCCTGTATAGATGCGATTAATCGCGTCTCTAACTTCCTCATTCTTTGGCTAAAACTCCATTGAGGAAGATATCAGCGAGTCCTTCTGCCATCTGCTGCATTTCTTGGGGGGAAGCATCGGGTTCCATGAGGGTGTTGTTAGAAAATCCAGCGATCGCAAACATTCCTAAGAAAACTTTGGCAACAAGTTTGGCATCAGTTTGGCGATAGATGCCTTTATCCATTGCCGTTTGAAAGAATGCTTCCGCAACATCGGTCATTTTGTTAATCACTTCCATTTGGATGCGATCGCGCAAGTCTGGGTGAAACTGCACCTCCATAAAACAAACCCGCATCAAATCTACATTCTTGTGAAAATTCCACATCCGGCGACGCATCACCTGAGCTACAGCCTTATAGCTGCCCATTTCACTCAATTCTGTGAGTAAATCTGTCAAAATTTCCACCCAGCCACTAGTTGCTACTTCCACCAAAATCGACTTTTTGTTGGGAAAATGACGAAACAGAGTGCCCTCAGCGACACCCGCGGCTTGTGCCAAGTCGCGGGTAGTAGTGCCATCAAATCCTTGGGAGGCAAACAACCGTTGTGCCGCCTGTAAAATGCGGGTACGCGTTTGAGCCTCTGAGGGTGGGGGAGAATTAAAAACTCGCATAACTAACAATTATTGTGTGATTTTCGGAACACGACTTGTAGCATTATTGTCTAACGTCAAGTAAAAAAGCACCGAAAGCTTAATACTAGATTAACGCCCTGTTTGCCAAGTCGTTTTTTTCTTCGGTAGTGAAATTTTACTCAATTGTCGCTTATGAATCAGCACAGCCGTTCAATTTGGGATTTATCCCATCAAGTATCTGTAATGTTGCGTCGGCTATTGGCAATGTTAACAGCACTGATAATTTTCTGGTGTGGGCTAATTCCAGAAGTTGCTCTAGCACAGACTCAGACTGCACCTCCTCCTCAAAGGACACAACCCAGCAAAACCGAAATTCCACCAGCGCCAAGTTCGATTCAACCCTATCTGGATCGAGTGATTAAGCAGTTGACAGAGTTTCGCCTCGAAAATGGGATGAAGTTCATTGTCTTAGAAAGGCATCAAGCACCAGTAGTTTCCTTTCTTACCTATGCGGATGTAGGTGGTGTGGATGAACCAGACAAGAAAACTGGTGTAGCACACTTTTTAGAGCATCTGGCATTTAAAGGTACAACACGCATTGGTACAAAAGACTACAAGGCAGAAAAACCTCTACTAGACCGATTGGAGCAGTTAGATGCTCAAATTAAAACCGCGAAAACCAACGGTAAAAAAGATGAAGTCGTCCGTTTACAAGCTGAGTTTCAGCAATTGGAATCGCAAGCTGCCAAGCTAGTCAAGCCAAACGAGATGGGGCAAATTGTCGAACAAGCGGGAGGTGTAGGTTTAAATGCCAATACTTCGACAGAAGCCACTTGTTACTTTTACAGCTTTCCTGCCAATAAGCTGGAACTCTGGATGTCATTAGAGTCAGAGCGATTTCTCAACCCTGTATTTCGCGAATTTTATAAAGAAAAAGATGTGATTTTAGAAGAGCGACGGATGCGGATAGAGAATTCACCCATCGGATTGATGGTGGAGAAGTTTATCGATACAGCTTATAAAGTTCATCCTTACAGGCGGCCGGTAATTGGTTATGACGAAGATATCCGTAACCTGACACCGGAAGATGTGCAAAAGTTTTTTAATACCCACTATGTTCCCAGTAATATAGCGATCGCCATTGTTGGAGATGTCAACCCAACTGAGGTGAAGAAACTGGCGCAAACTTATTTTGGACGCTTTCAGACCAAACCAAAAGCTGTTGCCAAAATCCTGGTGGAACCACCACAAAAACAAACACGGGAAGTTACTTTGCAGCTACCTTCTCAACCCTGGTATTTAGAAGGTTATCATCGTCCAGCAGTTACTCATCCCGATAATGTGATTTATGAAATCATTGGTAGTTTATTAAGTAACGGGCGAACATCGCGGCTGTACAAGTCTTTGGTAGAAAAGCAACGCTTGGCGCTAAATGCACAGGGTTTTAGTGGATTTCCTGGGGATAAGTACCCGAACCTGATGCTGTTTTATGCTCTCACAGCTCCTGGACGCACAGTAGATGAGTTGGCGCTGGCTTTGCGCCAGGAAATTGACTCTTTGAAAACTGAGCCTGTGGCAACAGATGAATTGCAGCGGGTGAAAACCCAAGCACGAGCGGGTTTGTTACGCACCCTCGATTCAAATACGGGGATGGCTCAGCAATTATTGGAATTTGAAGTGAAAACTGGCTCTTGGCGGAATTTATTTAAGCAGTTGGATGAAATTGCAGCGGTGACACCTGCGGATATTCAGCGGGTGGCAAAGCAGACTTTTACGCCTGAGAATCGCACAATTGGTAAGCTGTTGTCGAAACAGGGATGAGAAACAGACCACCTAGGACGCAAAGAACGCGAAGGGAGAGAGTATGCAGAGGTACAAGGTGAAGAGTAGAAGGCAGATGGAATTGAAAATTAAAAATTTAAAATTCAAAGTTAAAAAGAGTCAGCAGCTTGTTTTTGCTTTGATGCTGGTTTTTGCCTTTTTACTTGCAACTTTTAACTTTTCTCTAGCGGCGACAGCGGAGGCAAAGTACTACACAGAGTTGAAGTTTGCACCGCTAAGCGAGATTAAGTTACCCAAATATGAGCGGTTTGTTCTCCAAAATGGCTTGGTTGTGTATTTAGTAGAGGATCGCGAACTGCCGTTGGTGAATGGTACGGCGTTGGTGCGTACAGGAAGTCGCTTAGAACCAGCGGCTAAAGTCGGGTTGGCTGGTTTTACAGGCGCAGTGATGCGTACAGGGGGAACTAAGAAGCATTCACCTGATGAACTCAATCAAATATTAGAACAACGGGCAGCTGCTGTAGAAACTAGTATTAGCGAAGCTACGGGTAGTGCTAGCTTTGAAGCACTTAGCGAAGATTTAGAAACGGTGTTTGGGCTGTTTGCTGAGGTGCTGCGAGAACCAGTGTTTGCTGCCGAAAAGTTAGATTTGGCTAAGACACAGGCTAGAGGTGGTATTGCCCGTCGCAATGACGACCCAGATGAGATTGCTACTCGCGAATTTCGCAAATTAATCTATGGGAAAGATAGCCCCTATGCGCGCACGATAGAGTATGCCACAGTCGATCGCATATCTCGTGACGATTTAGTCAAGTTTTACGAGCAGTATTTTCATCCCAATAATATAATTTTGGGGATTGTTGGGGATTTTGATACTAAGAAAATGCGATCGCTCATTCAAGCTAAGTTGGGCGACTGGCAGCCTAACCCCAAATTCACTAAACCCCAGTTAGCAGAAGTGTCGCCAGCCAACACAGGTGGAGTGTTTTTTGTCAATCAGCCGCAACTGACCCAAAGTAGCGTTCTCATAGGGCATTTAGGCGGGCGGTTTGACAATCCAGACTATCCAGCCCTAGATGTGCTGAATGGAGTGTTAAATGGGTTTGGCAGACGCTTATTTAATGAGTTGCGATCGCGTCAAGGTTTAGCTTACTCGGTATATGGCTACTGGAATCCCCGCTTCGACTACCCAGGCATGTTCGTTGCTGGCGGACAAACACGCTCTGATGCTACCGTACAGTTTGTCAAAGCGTTACAAGCTGAAATTAAACGTATCCAAGCTCAAAGAGTGACAGCAGAAGAACTAGCTTTTGCTAAAGAGTCCACACTCAACTCCTTTGTGTTCAATTTTCAAGATCCCAGCCAAACCTTATCGCGGTTGATGCGCTACGAATATTACGGCTATCCGGCTGATTTTCTGTTTCGCTATCAAAAAGCCGTAGCCGCAACAACAACGGCTGATGTCCAGCGGGTAGCCAAGCAATACCTCAAGCCAGAAAATACAGTGACTCTAGTAGTGGGCAACCAAACCGCCATTCAACCGCCCTTGACGCAGCTAGCAGCAAAGGTAATACCAATAGACGTGACAATTCCCTCGCCACCACAAGCGAAGAATTAATTGAGGTTACTTATTCATAAAAACTGCGGTTAGAGACGCGTCATGGCGCGTCTCTACTTATATGAAACGATTAGCAAGACAAAAAAACTATCAACACTATGAAAAATACACTTTTAAAGACAAAATATCTTTTGTTCTGTCTTGAAAATTAGCAGACAAATATTGACTTTATCAAATTACATTACAAAATAGAAAAGAGAGCTTTTGTATTTGCAGTTTAATCTTATCCAAGAGCGTTTTACTTACTATCACTGTATTGTGGGATCTAAAAATGGCAAGAATAATAATCTCCAATTTGGATACTAATAGTGAAAACTTACTTACTGAACTAGAACCTTTAGAAATTAAATCTGTGGCAGGTGGTTACAGAAGAGGAAGGTCAAATACATCAAATACAACTGACACCACAACTAGCACAAATGATGCTATATCAGGTTCACTAAACCAGGTTTATAATCTTCTCGGTAACTTAAGGAAACAGATAGACGAAGAAATGTCCAATGTGCAAAGTCAACTACAGCAGCAAACTGCGGACATGGCCTAATTCTATACTCTCCTGATTATCGTGTATTCTGAGTCTCATTGACATTGGAATGCACGATTTTTTTAGATAAATTTTCAAAAAACATATTTATACGAATTATAGTTAACAGTATAAATTGAGTAGCTAGAACGCCAATTCATAGCAAATTGGGATATATAGTATTATTTGAAATTGACAAAACAGACTAACCCCTCTTTTATCATTTTCGGGAGAGAATAATCTAGAATCCTTACAGCATAGGATTTTTACCAAAAATCTTGATTTCAGCCATTGTGTTAGAAAATAAACGCTCAAATGCTCGCTCTATCTACAGTTGAAAAATTGGCTACTATTTTTATTTTCCCAGAGTGACTAAAGAGGGCTAACTGTGCGTATTCCCAATCACGCCACTTGCCACAACGGGGAAGCAATGGCTTGCGCGGGTTTCCAAGGCACTCCGTTGGGGAGACAATAAGTTGCGGAGCCAGTTGCGTGGTGAGGCAGCGCGGTCTTGGGGTCTCACGCTACTTCCTACCCTGCGGGAAGGCGTTCCGCCTACAACGGGGGGAACCCCCCTTCGGGTTCGCAGTTCCTTCAAGTCGGCGAAGCCGCCCAACGGACTGCTCACCGCAACGGAGTAGCTCCCCAAGTGGAGCATCTGGCGTGGTTTCCCCCATGAGCGACTACCGAAAGGTCTCCCGACTTGAGCAAACTGGCGTGAGGTTCCCTATGGATGCTCTACAGCAATCCTAAATTATTCATCGTAAGCAGTCGAACAGAATTAATTACACAACGTCATTGCAAATAGAGCGAAGCGGAGTGAAGCAATCCCAGCCCTTGCGATTGATTCCCCGCAGGGGTACGAGACGTTGACGCTAACGCTTGCAATGACTGTAAATATTTTGAGCTATCTACTTACACAAGATTCCCTACTTCTCAAAGTAAGCTTGGGATTTGTGACAGTTTTTATAAGCTTGTAGCTTCAAGAGATTAAAGACAAGACAATATTAAATCTGTAGTTGGTATGGTGCAATTATCCAAACCAGTATTACTATCAATTCAAAAAAATATTCATAATTAAATTAATTTTTAAGAAAGACACAAATTGCTCGTTTATGTCTTTTTATGCAGGTTTATAGCCTTGACTTTCTCAGTTTCTATAAATAAAAATTGCATTAGCAACTAAGCAAACACAGCTTACTTGCTAGCATCTATCACTTACGTTCCACAAATATTTTAGGAGTAAATCATGGCAACTATTAATCTTGCGGAATTATATGCTGCTGGTTCTGAATTGTTCCAAGATACCGAAAGCTTTCTCAATGAGCTGAGCGATGTAGATTCTATCTCTGGTGGAAATTACGGTAGCAATGTCAGCGATATTTCAGGACTGACAAAGCTAGCTGAAGCATATGTTCTAACATATGGCGTTGGTCATATTGCTGTTATCACCAAGTCATACAGCCATGGTGGTTACGGCTTCGGTTACTAATAGCTTAGTAGTTAGCTACTAAGCTAAATAACTCTTCAGGGATTCAACCTCAAAAGTAATCTCTGCAATAAACATGAGGTTTCTTTATTACTAATAATCCCTGAGAGTCAGTTAGATTAATCAATCTACACCTTATTGGCAACAAATGTTTTCGGAGTAAAAAATGGCAAATATCAATCTTTCTGAACTACACGCTGCTGGTTCTGAATTGTTCCAAGATACCGAAAGCTTTCTCAATGAGCTGAGCGATGTAGATTCTATCTCTGGTGGAAATTACGGTAGCAATGTCAGCGATAATTCAGGACTGACAAAGTTAGCTGAAGCATATGTTCTAACATATGGCGTTGGTCATATTGCTGTTATCACCAAGTCATACAGCCATGGTGGTTACGGCTTCGGTTACTAATCGTTTAGTAGTTAACTACTAAACTAAATGGCTCTTCAGGGATTCAATCTCAAAAGTAACCTCTTGGATAAATATGAGATTTCTTGATTATCAATCATCCCTGAAGAGCTAGGCAAGTTAATTAATCTACACCTTCTTTACAACAAATATTTTAGGAGTAAAAAATGGCAAATATCACTCTTTCTGAATTACACGCTGCTGGTTCTGAATTGTTCCAAGATTCCGAAAGTTTTCTTAATGAATTGAGCGATGTAGATTCTATCTCTGGTGGTAGTTACGCTACGGAGTCCGTCAGCGACCTATCGGGACTGACAAAGCTAGCTGAGGCATTTGTTCTGACATATGGCGTTGGTCACATTGTCGTTTTAACCAAGTCATACAGCAATAACTACTAATAGCTTTGTAGTGAACTATTAAGCCAGCTGGCTGTTCAGGGATTTAATCTCAAAAGTAATCTCTGCGATAAATATGAGGTTTCTTTATTACTAATAATCTCTGATAGTCAGCCAGATTAATCAATCTACACCTTCTTTGCAACAAATATTTTAGGAGTAAATCATGGCCACTATTAATCTTTCTGAATTGCACGCTGCTGGTTCTGAACTATTTCAAGACTCTGAAAGCTTTCTCAATGAACTGAGCGATGTAGATTCTATCTCTGGTGGTAGTTCCGCTACGGAGTCTGTAAGCGACCTTTCTGGACTGACAAAGCTAGCTGAGGCATTTGTTCTGACATATGGCATTGGTCACATTGTCGTTTTAACCAAGTCGTACAGCAATGACTACTAATAGCTTTGTAGTTAACTACTAAGCCAGCTGGCTGTTCAGGGATTTAATCTCAAAAGTAATCTCTGCGATAAATATGAGGTTTCTTTGTGACTAACAATCCTTGAAAGCCAGCCAAATTAATTAATCTACAGCTCACTTGCAACAAATCTTTTAGGAGTAAATCATGGCAACTATCAATCTTTTTGAACTACACGCTGCTGGTTCTGAATTGTTCCAAGATACCGAAAGCTTTCTTAATGAATTGAGCGATGTAGATTCTATCTCTGGTGGTAGTTATGCTACGGAGTCCGTCAGCGACCTATCGGGACTGACAAAGCTAGCTGAGGCATTTGTTCTGACATATGGCGTTGGTCACATTGTCGTTTTAACCAAGTCATACAGCAATAACTACTAATAGCTTAGTAATTAACTACTAAGTTAGATGGCTGTTCAGGGATTTAATCTCAAAAGTAATCTCCGCGATAAACATGAAGTTTATTTGTGACTAACAATCCCTGAAAGCCAGCCAAATTAATTAATCTACAGCTCACTTGCAACAAATCTTTTAGGAGTAAATCATGGCAACTATCAATCTTTTTGAACTACACGCTGCTGGTTCTGAACTGTTCCAAGATACCGAAAGCTTTCTTAATGAACTGAGCGATGTAGATTCTATCTCTGGTGGTTCTGAGAGTCTTAGCAACGTCAGCGATCTATCGGGACTAACAAAACTAGCTGAAGCATATGTCCTGACATATGGAGTTGGTCACATTGCCGTTTTAGTAACCTCATACAGCCATGACTACACAGTCTAATAGCTTTGTAATTAACTACTAGGCTAGATGGCTCTTCAAGGATTAAACTAAAAAGTAATCTATTTTTTTGAGATTTATTTAATAGCTATAATCTTAAAGAGCCAGGTTTTAACAATTAATTCAGGAAGTAACAATTGCTAGTTTCAATATTCCGAAACTATCTATTAGGGATTTTGTACTTTTGCAATAGCTGGAAATCTTCCTCAAGTACTTGAACAATATGACTGACATTTCCACTTTGTAACCAATACTCATATTACCCACACTATATTTAATTAATTTGTAGTTAAACCTCATCTACCTTGAGAACTGTAGTTTTTTGCCAAGATACTAAGATTGCTTCCTTATGTCGCAATGACGCATCTGAATTATTGTCAACTCCAGGTTTCAACATGGACGAGGTTTATATGCTGAGTCTGAGCTAGTAATCAAGAACTTAATCAGGCTTACATAGACTATTTCATCAATGATTTTTGTGGGAAGTAATTAAATGGCAAAAATCATAATTTCTGATCTGCATACTGCTGATTCAGAAACTTACCTGACCGTGATGAATGATATCGATTCCATGTTTGTATATGGTGGTGATGACTATGCATTATCTGAGCTTATTAACTTTGCTTATAAATTTCTGGATTTTGTTGTAGCTATTTTTGGCATCTACAACATTGCATTACTAGCAAAATCCTTCAATGCTAGTGAGTCTAATTCTTCTTTGTCTATTTATCTTTGATGATTGAACTGGAAATTGACATGATGACCAATAAGATGTTATGTGCAATCTATGCATGGTTAGCATTACTGTGGTTTTACAGTTTCTTGATTAACCAACAGCAAATTTCACTTCTGTTAATAATTATTTGACACTATGCCTTTCTTATTAAGTTCTCAAAATGTTATTGACTACCTGATTCCCCTAGGATTATGTACTCAAGAAGAAAAGTCATTGAGTAAGATTGAGCTAAAACCTGCCAAGAACTTTAATTTGTTAATTAGTTTGTCTGATGGTCGGCAACTTCTAGTTAAACAAGAGCGTCTCGACCTAGAAGGAAAATCTGTTGGTGAATTTTTTGAGGAATGGAAAATTCATAATTTTTTCCGAAGGTTTCCAGAAATTAACCACATTCGCTCTTATTGTTCGGAAGTTTTGCATTTTGATGCTGCAAATTCCATTATTGTTTTCAATTATCTGAGTAACTATCGGGATTTAGCTGATTTCTACACTAAGGAGAATTTATTTCCAACTGAAATTGCAAGGATAGTCGGAAATACTTTAGCAGCTATTCATCGTGTAAGTATTAATCGGCAAGATTACCAGGAATTCTTTCAAAATGTTGAGGGTGCATCTAGTCAAAAAACTCCAAACCTAAATTTGGGAATGGATAGGATTACCCCAGAAATTTATGGTAGAGTTCCTGCCGATGGATTGAAATTCTTTGCCCTTTATCAACGGTACGACAGCTTAGGACAGGCGATCGCAGATTTGAGTGATGCTTTTACCCCTTGTTGTCTGACCCATAATGACCTGAAGCTGAACAATATCCTTTTATCCTTAAATTGGGAAGAAGCAGTTTTCCAAGAATCGCTCGGATATGACAGTATCATTCGCTTGATTGACTGGGAACGCGGTAATTGGGGAGATCCAGCTAATGATTTAGGAACACTGGTGGCCAGCTACCTGCAAATCTGGCTTTACAGCTTGGTCGCTAGCAATATGATTGCGATCCAAGAGTCTTTACGTCTAGCCACAATTCCTCTGCAATTGCTTCAGCCTTCAATTGCGATGCTGGTTAGTACTTATTTGGCTCACTTCCCCGAAATCCTAGAGCTTCGTCCTGATTTCATCGAGCGAGTCATGCAATTTTGCGGTCTAGCTTTGATTAGAGCTATTCAAGCACAACTCCAGCACCAAAAAACCTTTGGTAATGTCGGTATCTGTATGCTTCAGGTTGCTAAGAGTTTATTGTGCCGTCCGGAAGCATCTATACAAACAATTTTTGGTATAGAAGCATTAGATTTGTATCCCACCAGTTTGTCTCCCATACAGAGGTAGATAAAGACAACTCATGTAGAGACAAGGGAGAAATTCTCCCTTATCTCTCCCTAATCCCTCTTAATTCACAGGCCAGCACTTATGCAACTATTAGATTCGTTGTCAACTCAACTATCAGATATTCCAGAGCCATTGCAGACATCACTGCAAGATATTGTTCATAAGGTTGAAATTCAGTCACGGTATTGTATTAAGCACCCAGACTACAAAGCATTGGAATTGCCAGAATCAGCAGTTTCGCGCTTTCTGGAAATGCCCTTAGATCTCCAAAACAAGTATTTGAGTTTGCAATTGCGTAGTTTTCTCTATGGCATTTATTACAACGGTTCAATGAAACTTTCGCTCGCACCCGATGCAGAGACAACAAATGTACCATTAAGCCAAAATCTGGAAAATAATACAAAATTAGGTGTAGATGTGGCTTTTTACGAACGCTTGCATACAAGCAACAAAGGTGAAGGCTATCTGAGCCGCGATTGGCTTGTGATTAAAGAAGAAATGGATGGCATTTTGGTGGTCGAGAAGAATGGTTTGAAACTGTACATTGAGCGCGATGTTCATCTACAACCAGAAGAACGAGTTGTTACTGTCGGCGACTCAGTTGCAATCAAAATGCCCAAGAATTTGGTACAAAGCGCATTTTACATGGCAGTTAGTAATGCAGCTTCCCATGGTAGTCAAAATATTGTGCGCGTTTACTTCAACTTAACCCCAGAAGGTGCAGTTGCAGTCATGGAAAGTTTAACTACACAACTCAACTCCATAGGTGTTTCCTTTTCTTTTAAAACATTGTACAACCCTTCCGATTATGGGCGTTGCGACTCAGCAGTGCTTTACTTTGACAAATACAACTATGTCGCTGTTCACCCAGTATTAGAGAGGGTGTATGTAGAAAATCAATCTTATTTTCAAGAACAAGTGCCTTTGTTCACCAAGTTGATGGCACCAGGATTGGCGATCGCAGAAGAACCAGACCGTAAATTTGGTGATAAAGAAAGTTTCGGTACGCACCGCTGCCAAATTGTTGCTAACGGGTTGATAGATGCTTGGCAGCAAGGAAATGATACGCCAGCAGTTCGGATGTCATCGATTCTCCAACATTTCTCCTTCCAGGAAATTGAATTACAACGTCCTTACCTCAATGCCAACTCTGAGGATATCTACACTCCCTTACACATATAAAATTCAATAACCTTGTGGTAGTTGACTGATACTTGCACCTAGCCCTAGCGATTGGAAATCAAAGGTTTCAAGCCCGCGCAGGCGGTGAGTCCAGTGTTGCGGGAAGGATTATTGACCCAGGCGACGACTGGCGTTAGCGAGGTTCGTGTAGCAGACGCTCCTTCTGGTGCGTCACCCAAAGTGGTTTTGCCTGTATAGCTGCGATTTCTATTCGCTTGGTGCTTTTCTCCCCGCTGGTGTAAATTCTCGCATGAGAGCTAATACGATGAATGAAGAATTTTCTAACTGTAGTCAAACTTTAAATAAAATAATCAGTTCTGAAGAATGGGAACCAATTATCAAAGCGATTGTAGCTGGCAAGTATTCCTGGGCTTGTATTTTAACCCTCCACGTTATTGGGTTAAATCCTATTGAATATATACCCTATCGCACTTATATGCGATTACTAAAAAATAACTGCATACTTGCCAAAAGCAGTAAAAATAAAACTAACGGGATGAAATTACAATTTTTTACTATCAAATCAAGATGGACAGAACTGAGTAGCAGTAAATTAGAATAAAATAATTTAAAAATAAACACAAAGATAGACATAATACTTAGCATTTTAATACCGCTCTTGTCTTTCTTTGTGTTTGGTTAATTAAATTATTATTGCTAGCTTAAGCTGATTCTAGCAGTTCTTTAGATAATTGAGAATTCACATTATCCTGAAGCTGCACTACAATTTCTACAGCTGCGATTTGTTGCTGTAACCAATTGGCAAAGAAATCTCCCATAATTTTCAAACGTAACTTTTCATCTAATTGTGGTTTAATAATTTCCTCGACTGCAATTATATGTACTCCTTTTGGTGTAATAATTGGCTTAATAATCTGTGGCGGAGTGGCGGCAAAGACTGCGGCTGCAATTTCTGGTCTAAAATCGCTACGATGGCGGATTCCTTGATAGCCACCAGCACGGCGGATTTCTGGATTTTGGATGTATTGGCGAGCAATTTCTTGGAAACTGATTTCACCTTCTTGTAGAGCATAAAATATTTCTAGCGCCAAGTCTTCATCATCTAAGACAACTTCATAAGTTACTGCCCCAGAATAGTCAATTTGGTGAGCATAAAAAAATGGTTCAACTTTATCTGCAAATAAATAATTTGCTAACTTTGCAGATATTAGGTTTGTTTTGGCAATTTCTTCAAAGTCATCTAGAGAAAGATGATGTTTTCCTAACCAGACCCAAGTATCTTCTGCTTTAATCAGTTTGTTAGCCAAGCGCATGTTATCTGCTGCTTGTTGAAGTTCTTCTGTCTCAACTTCAATTCCGGATTTTTCAGCGGTATCAGTAATAATTTTTCGAGTAGCGATCGCTTCTACCAAGCTAGGAATTTGGCAAGATAACCTGAGATGGTAAATAATATCTTCATGAGAAAGATTTAAAATACTTAGCATCATGTAATTCCTCCGGTCACACAATTAATTTTGAATTAGTTACTCGAAGTTTTCAGATAAATTAGTAGCGTATCTATCATATTCACTTTATATATAATTTCATGTCTCTATCTAATGATACTTTTAATATAATGATTAATAATTAGTACAATTCGATGTAATAAAAAGCTATGTATTCTATATAACTATTATAAATTAAAAGAAAACACACAAACTCACTGTTTATAAACCAATACATCTGAAAAATAATTCATCAACTATTGCACGTTTATCTAAGAGCTATAAATTAATTAAATTTTATATTTAGCAAGTTATAAAACTTTATAGTATAGTTTTAGCTACTTATGTTAAATTGCTCCGTGGAGTCTTTATATCAAATCCGTTAGTATCGGAATAATATATTATTTAACTCAGAGTTTAGGATCGATATATGTAACTACTGAAACTAGATAAGTACCGTTGCTGTCAATTTACAACGTATATGTTATTTCAGTAAACAGTTTCTTAGCAGCAAGAAAGACGATATAACTACTAGAGGTAATTAAATTTATATATTCAGCTATTTATTATAAATAAATATTTTTTGCACAGACAAAACTACTGGGATTATGTCCTAAAATATTCTCAAGAATTGCTTACCTATATCAAAACTTCATATAATACCAGCTTAAATATTGCCTGACTAATGTAATAATTTAAAAGTCCGTTATCTACTTAGCATACAACCTAAAAAATGAGTAAAATAATCATAATTTCTGATTTACATCCTCCTGAAGTAGAGACATTTATACACGATGTAACTCCAGCACAAGCGGAAACTATAATTGGAGGTTATTCTCCATATATCTATATAACTAATATTACTGATACTGTAAACATAAATAGTCAAGGAGATACTACAATTGAAGGTACAGATTCGATAAGCTACCGTGAAAATAAGGTGAATACTGTAGATTTTTCAAGGTCAAATTACAATAGGATTTTTTCTTATTGATAAATATTTTATGCCCTTGTGTCACAAAAGCCGAATAACATAGTTACCGATACTGTGACACAGCAGGTATAAGGCAGATTAGTTTTATTAGTTATAAGTAGTTGCGTCGCAATCAATTTCTACAATTGCTCAGTTTCTGGTTGAAAAATCCAGACCAAATAACCTGACTAAGAAAGTAAGACAATGACTAAAATATTAACTTCCAACTTACATCCTACTGATGTAGGAGTATTTCTGCACGATTTGACTCCAATACAAGCAAGTATTATACGTGGAGGTTCTAACTCTATTTCTGTAACTAACATTAGTGATGGCGTAAACAATACCGAGAATACATATGAAGGTTCAGATTCATTTAACTATCGTGATAATAAAATTCACACTGTAGACTATTCCAGATCTAATTACAATTGGTTCTATATTTTTGATTGAGAGTTAAGTGCTTTGATTTTAGGAGTTGATGGATAGAGTTTTTCACTAAGTAACAAAACCTGACAAAGGAGAATAAAATCATGGCTAAACTAGTAAGTTCTGAATCAAAAACTATTGGTGTAAACAAATTATTTCATGACCTAACACCAATAGAAATGGCTACAGCTTCAGGAGGTTCGGATCTGACATTAACTAACATTCAAGATGGTGTAAATAATAAATCCGAGAAATCTAGTTTATATAGTATAGAGGGAAATAAGTTGTTCACTATTGACTTTTCAGGATTAACGATGAATTTCATCTTCTTAATTGATATATTATGAGCTTTTGCTAATTTATAGCAGATAAGCTGAAACGGCTCAATTACAATCTTCAAGTTCAGAGGTGTTGACCTTGAAGCGTAAAAAATAGGGCAGGTGATACAAGTCTGCCCTACTTCATGTTCAAGATATATGTTCTAAATGACGAGTAACTAGAAACTTATTTCAGACTAATTATTAAAGCTCCAGACCGCCTTTTTGCAATTTCTTAAAAGGATCTAAAATAAAGTCAATCACTCGACGCTGACGAATAATCACCTCTGCGGTTGCTGTCTGACCAGGAGTTAAGGTGATGTATTTGTTGCCAGCTTGGATATAAGGACGATCCAAGATAATATCCAACTCATAAGTTTCTATTCTGTTTTCATTGTTCGTCTGAATTTTCGAGTTAGGTGATATCCAACTGACACGCCCTGGCAGCACTCCATAATCTTGGAAGGGATAAGCATCAAACTTGACTTTGACTGGCATTCCCACTTTCAAGAAACCACTGTTTTGACTAGGCATTTGCGCTTTCACAATCAAAGGAGTATTGTTAGGTGCAATTTGGGCAATTACCTGTCCTGCTTCTACTGCTGGCCCTGGTTTTTGGATGGGTAACTCAAAAATTGTGCCATCAATAGGCGATCGCACCACTCGTTGCTGTAACTGAAGCTGCAAGGAAAGGATTTGGCTTTGAGTTTGAGTCATTTCCGTTTGCAGGCTAGTAATTTGCGTTTGCAGGTCTTTGAGTTGTTCCTGATTTTTCAGCACCGCCAGTTTACCTGCTTGCACCACGCCTTGATAGCTACTTTGCTGTTCTTCCAGGCGAAGTTTTGCCTGCTGAATATCTGCTATGGCCTGACTCATTGTCGTCTGATAGCGACCCAACTCTTCTTGTAAACGTAGTTGAGCTAGTGTAGCCTCTGATTTTGCTTGTTCTTGGGAGATCAGGCTTTCTTCTGCCGTCTTCTCTAGTTCCACAACTTTGATTTGGGGAATTGCACCTTGCTCTAAAAGTTGGCGATAGCGGGCAATTTCCGCTACATCTCGGCGCAAACGACTGCTAGCTAACTTTTGGGCGATCGCAGTAGAATTGATGCTCTGCCTAGCCTGCTCGACTAAAGCTAGTTTTTCCAATTTTTGTAAGTTATACGTACTCTGTTTCACATCCAGATTTTGCTGTGCCTGATTGACTTGAGCCATTTTTTCCAAGGCTTGAGCTTGGTTTTGTTGCTCTTGGATATTAATTGCCAGCATTAATTGATTTTTCAGCAAATCCAGTTGCGATCGCCTACTGATTAGCCCTTCTAGCTTTGTATTTGTCTGTTGCAAATCTGTTTGCAAGACATCCGAATCCAGTGCCAGCAAAACTTGCCCTGCTTTGACAGTCTGGCCTTCTTTGACGTTCACAGATTTGACGCTACCAGCAACTGCAATACCCAATGTTTGCGTTGCTCCTTTGGGTTCTAAACGCCCTCTGGCACTTCCTGTCTCATCAACCTTGGCCAGCATCGCCCAAGGTAAGATAATCGCTGCAAAGCCTGCCAGCAAGTACAGCATTGAGCGTGTCCAGAGTTTTGGTAAGGCATCTAGTAATTCCTCAGTGCCGTAATACCAATCATTTGCCTCAGTTTCTACCTCTGTCTGATAATCAACAACGGCATTAGAACCCTCAACCTGGGAAACCCGATCTTGCCTTGGTGTGGCAAGTATGGATAATAAATTTTGATATGGGTTTGGCATAAGTAATTTAGAGGACTGGGTATTGGGGATTGGGGAACTCGGGCCCCCTCTGGGGATTAGGGGCTATGGGGATTGGGGATTGGATATTGGAAAATTTTTTCCTAGTCCTTAGTTCCCAGTCCCCAGTCACTAGTTCACTCGGAAATTTCCCAGGTTCTCAACCTGTAGGTGCTAGTTGTTGCTGGTTGAGATAAAAGTAATGACCTTTTCTGGCAATTAATTCATCGTGAGTACCGCTTTCTACTAATAAGCCGCGATCCAATACCAGAATTAGGTCAGCATGACGCACGGTGGACAGGCGATGAGCGATGATTAAACTTGTCCGCCCTTTGAGAATTGTTTTCAGGTGATTTTGAATAATCCGCTCAGATTCAGCATCGAGGTGGCTGGTTGCTTCATCTAACAGTAATAAGCGGGGATTTCCTAGCAAAGCACGGGCGATCGCTAGCCGTTGGCGTTGTCCGCCAGATAACATACCGCCGCCTTCACCAATTTGGGTTTCGTAACCCCTTGGTAGTTGCTGAATAAAGTCATTTGCTCCTGCTAGACGCGCCGCTTCAATAATTTCTTCGAGGGTGGCTTCTGGATGAGCAATGCTGATATTTTCGCGAATTGTGCCGCCAAACAAAAAGGTATCTTGATCGACAACACCAATTTGCGATCGCAGCGATCGCAGGGCAATACTACTCACATCTTGAGCGTCAATTAATACTTTGCCATCTGTCGCCGGATATAGACCCAAAATCAATTTGGAAAGTGTAGTTTTCCCAGAACCACTACGTCCGACAACAGCTACAGTTTGCTCGGGCAGAATTTCAAAACTGAGATTTTCGAGGACATTCATATCACTTTCTGGGTGATAACGGAAAGTGACATTTTCAAAGCGAATGTGACCGCGCAACCTCGGTAACGATTGACGCGGTTGATGTTGTAAATCTTCTTCTGGCTCGGCTTCCAGAACATCATTAATCCGCTCAGTAGAAATGATTACTTCCTGCAATTGATTCCACAACACCACGAGCCGCTGAAAAGGGCGAATAATGTTACCTAACAACATATTGAAAGCAACTAATTGCCCAATTGTGAGTTGATTTTGAATCACCAACCATGCGCCAAACCACAGTAATGCTGTAGTTACCAAGGATTCGATCGCAGAACTGAAGATTTGTAATTGGTTACTAATGATCTGCCCGCTAAAGGTTTTTTTAATCACATTGTTTAGCAGTTCTTCCCAATGCCAGCGCACTGTTTGCTCGATAGCCATTGAGCGAATTGAGCGAATACCTGTAAGCGATTGAATCAGATAACTATTCTCATTGGCTGAAGCATTAAACACCTCACGGCTAATGCGGCGCAAGAAAGGTGTGGCGACCAGCGCCAGTAAAACAAAGGGCGGTACAATCAGCAAACTGAGTAATGCCATTTGCCAGCTGTACCAAAACATCAATCCTACATAGATAAACACCGTCAGCAAATCCAAAGTAATAGACAGTGCCTCTCCAGTCAGGAAGCGTTGAATTTTCTGATTTTCTTGGACGCGAGAAACAATATCGCCAACGTAACGCGACTCAAAAAATGCCAGAGGCAAGCGAAAGGTATGTTTGATAAAACCTACCAACAAAGCTAAGCTGATGCGATTGGCTGTGTGATCCAAGAGATATTGCCGCAGTCCATTAATGCCAACGCGGAATAATCCAAAAAAGATCAGCCCTAAACCTACGGCGTTTAATGTCAGAGTGCTGCCTTGGACAATTACTCGGTCTAGCAACAACTGGGTGAATAGCGGTGTAATTAGTCCAAACACCTGAATCAGCACCGAAGCGACGAAGACTTCTAAAAGCACTCGCGAATAGGGTTTGACTAAATCAAAAAACTGCCACAATGTTGTGCTTGTTTCTTCGGTGTCTTTGAGTAGGGGTGTAGGTTGCAATAACAACGCATAACCAGTCCAGCCTGCTTTGAATTCAGCATAGGTGAGAGTGCGTTGCCCGATCGCAGGGTCGCCGACAATCACTTGTTTTTTGTTGATTTCATAGACGACAATGTAGTGCTTACCTTCCCAGTGAGCGATCGCTGGTAAGGTTTGTTGCGCTAATCGATCGAGGCTGGCTTTGACAGGACGGGTAGTAAAACCAATACTTTCCGCCGCCACTGTTAAACCTCGTAGTGATGCCCCACTGCGGTTGACGTTAGCTTGCTCCCGCAGTCGATTGACACTCAAACGCTTACCCCAATAGCGACTAATCATCACTAAGCAGGCTGCCCCACAGTCCGAGGCGCTTTGTTGTTCAAAAAATGGATATCGCTTGGTCAAGCGTCCCCACCAATGACCTGCCCTCACTTTCGGACTGGGAAAGTAAGCTCGTCGTTGTCTTTGTTTTGGCTGAGAATCTGATTGCGGAAAACGCAGAATGTTGGAAGATGATGCGGTGAAGGAAGACGCGGAGATTGGAGGACGCGGGGACGTGGAGAGTGTTTGTGAGACATTTTCCGTGTCTCCGTGTCTCTGTGTCTCCGTGTCTTCTTCCGCAGTCCTCTGTCTCCCCATCTCTTGCAATTTGATTAACTCTGCCAATTGCGGCCAGTATTCTATTGCTATTTGCCAATCATCATTCTTGAGAGTGTAAATAATTGTTGGTTGTGTCACCTGCCAATTTCCTAGCTTCGGACACACATAGATGTTTCCTGGTATCAGTGTGTGCCCGTCAGTATTTAGCAGTTCTCCTCGATGTAATAGCCAGAGTTTAATGTTTTTGAATAGTTTGGCTGAAAATGAGCCATTTTCTAAGGTGTGTCGCTCGAATAAAGATAACGCTTTGAGAACTTCTTCTACAGAGCCATTGTGAGGAAGTAAACCATTCTGACAACGTAATAACAATAAATCCCAAATTTCTGCACGTTTTGTCAGGCGATCGCTAATGCTAGGATATTTGTGCATCAACTCCTGCAACGCTGCTTGTGGAACATAGCAAAGTTTTAAGTTCACAGAAGCTCTAGCAACGTAAGCATTAAACTGTTCTTCGGGAAATAAAGTTAACTCGCCAAATGATGCGCCAGTTGAGAGGGTAGTAATTAAGTTATTAAAGCTATCTAGTAGTCTGACTTTACCCCCAAGGATGATATAAATTCCCGCAGATGCTGCTACTGCTTGCCAAAACTGCTTGGCTACTGGTGGTTCGACAATTTCGACCACTGCCAAACACATATCTATTTCACTATCTGACAAAGACTCACCTAAAGTTTGGGTGAGTTGTTGCGCTAACTGCTGCTGGGAAAACGCTGATGGCATTTCCTGACCTCCAAGACAGTATTAAGCAAAAACATCTTAGAAAAGCACAGCTCTGGTAGTAGTTGTTTACAATCAACAAGAGCCAGTACGTTGCAAACACACTGCGTTGCGCGGGTTAAGAGCGTTGTAGACGGTAGCAAGTGTCCGTTAAAGTTTCCCCCGTTTCAGGCGTTCCGCCTTCCCGCAGGGTAGCTACTGGCGTTCAACAGTTAACAGTCAACACCCCACTCAAGTTAATATGCAACTTTTATGCGTAATCGCTTATTGATTAGTCCGCATTAGATTGAATGACCAATTGAAGCCAGGTTCACGATTAGATTGCAAGTCGCCAATTTTAATACCAGCATCTTGATTTTGCTCAGTTTCTTGTTGGCAGGAACTTTTGCGTTTGGTGGAAAGTCCCATTTGTTTTAACAGGCGATTAACATGGCGATCGCTAATTTCAATCCCTAACTCATTGGCTAGATGCTTGCTTAACCATTGGGCTGTCCAATAAGTAAATGCGTAACCATAATCACGAGGACTGTTGCTAACTAATTCTTTCAATCGTTCGGTATATTGAGCATTCACAATCTTGGGTCTACCTATCGGCCGTTCATTCCATTTGTGTGCTAAACCTGCTTCCGCTAACCCAACCCAGTAGCGTGCCATCTCCTGAGAACAACCTAATATTTCACAGATTTGGGTTTGAGATTTACCCATATCTGCCAATAACATAATTTCAATCCGTCGCCGATATTCTGGTTGTAAATTATTCTGCAAGTGTTTTAACAAAGTTTTTCTTTGAAAAGGTGTTAAAAACTTGCTCTCCTGTGTATCGTAGTTTTCAAAACCTTTGTCTTGACTAGAATAGTTTGACATAATTATTACCAGTTCCTGTCCACTGTAAAATCCAGGCAGTTATGCCCGTTGTGTCTGTTGCAAAAATCTCTATACTCAAAGAAATTAAAAATTAAAAAAATATCTTTAATTTTTAATTTTGCATTGAAAAGTCAGATGCGATGCCGAGTGTTTACCCCCCTGGTATTGTGAACTAGGGGAGTTATTTCTGAGCTACCGCCACTTTTAACCCTCCATATCCTGCGTTAATGTGCTGTGCCAGGATAAGAGGGTAATTAAATTTCTGGCGCATCATGGGATTTTTCTATCTTGCCAGCCAGTAAAAATTTTGTTAGAGACTGCGCTCTCAAGGGGTAAGAGTAGATATTTCGTGAATAGTAGTTAGCAAACCTGACAAAATATGCAGCAAGCATAGCTGTTGTCTTCCCTAATAAACAGCAGTTTTTGGTAAAACACCTAAAACCAGTGAGTAGTTCACTCATTAACTACAAAAATTTGACAGACTTTCCTAAAGACTGGTGTAACGCTGGTATTAGTTTCAACCAATTGCTTGAGTTGATAATTACAGGCAAGCTAGTTTGAGCCTTCTAGTCATTCCTAGTTGGAGAATGTTATTGAACTATACAAGACATGTTTATAGTTCAACCTCAAGACATTTAAACTGGTTATGTTTAGATTCCCAAAAAAGGTTGCAACCTGTTCCATGGATTGGAACCTAGAGGCAGCTAAGATCAGGTATAAATACAAATCTACTTCTTACAATAGCGTAACACTAGCTATAGTTTCATCAACTGATTGTGAAACATCTGAATTAACCTAAAAGAAAGTTTCAACTACAAAGTGACACTTCCTCACGCTGTTGTCTTACTCCACTGTTATTTTTTTAAAAATTTTTCTCTACATAGTCAATAGTTTTTAACAGGAAAGTCAGTTTTTTACGAAAACTTGATAATATTTTTACTTAAATTTCATAATTTTATTTGTCTAAAAAAAATAAGTGAATTATTGAATTGATCGTTGCCAAAACATTTAACATCGGAAATTACTGATTGAATTGTAACTGTTACTATTTAACTCTATTTTCTTCATACATAAGTTTGATATAAAATAACTATTTTTGATATTATTTGTTAGTTTTACATCTATCTCTAGCAATAAAAGTATATATTGGGCTCGCTTAATCTACTTAGGTTTTTTTATGTTTAAGTATCTATCTCTAGTATAAAAATTATATAAAGTTGCACTAAAAGCTTGAAATTTACATTCTTGAGAAGTTAGAAAATTATGGAAAAAAGTAGCCAGTACGATCCTACATACATAGAGATCGTCTCATCAACATAATCAGTGCGTCTTCGTCCTCAAATGTGTCTGGGCAAACTAGAACGCAAGGTGAGCGTGGTACACAAGTACATCAAAAACAACGTGAAACAAAGTTTTTTAGTATTTCCCTCTGACGAAATTAATTAAACACAGTTCTGCTTTGTGTTTGATGAGGAGCTTTTGGATCATCATCAAGACAATGTCAAACATCTACTGATGAAAGCTGAGGAATTGATGCAATAATACTTTGCAGTTAAATTACATACTTGTCTGGGAACCAAACTCTATCTAATTATAGGGTTGCAAATTTTTTGATATATAAAAAACTGGAAGCTGTTCAATTTTTTTAGCTTCCAGTAATTACTATATAAATCAATACAGTTCAGCTAGTGAAACTCAATTATTGAAGATCCCCTAAATCCCCCCTAGCTTAAAAAGGGGGACTTTGAATCTAATTCCCCCCCCTTTTTAAGCTAGGGGGGATCTGAGACTTAACTGAACCGTATTACTATATAAATTGCAAATTAATACGAAAAAAATAATCCTAATTGGGAGAATTAGGATTATGATTAATCCAAAGAGAAGCGTAAAAGCTATAAGTCCTATCAGCCACAACGATTAAACCGTTACGTCTTCTTGTTCCGCTCTCGGTAATAGTGCTAAAAAGCTTTTTTGGCTCAAGCAACACCAGCCGGAGTATGGAAAGTTCTATCTAATTTCCTCCACCACAGGGAAACTCGACACCAAGCATTCAAAGTTAAGACTAGGGTAAGCTGCCATTCTCACTTTTCTTAGCTCGGACTTTCTTGGAAAAAGAACCACCAGCAGTAACAGTAGCTCGTCAGTCTAAGTGTAGAAGTTATTTACTACCACAAGACACTGACTACTTCAGCAATAGCAATCAGTTAGATGTGTTTGATAGTCAGATAATCATTGATGTTATTTTTGAAAACAAATTTACTCCTTAGCATTTAAATAGTTATCTATAATTTATAGGATTTTGGTGCTAAAAAATTGCCATTTTGGCAGAATTTAGTAATAAATTAAGTGGTTAATTTGAAATAACTATCACTGTCGCAATCCTATTTAAGTTTTTTAAAATTGAAATATTCAAATTCCCAACTTATTTAATAAGTTGGGAATTTGAATATTTCACCAATGATTTAGGATTGCTATATAAACAACTTGCCAAGCTATGATTTTTGATCGGCATGGTAGACAACAAGGCACTCACGAACGGTAGAGCCAAATCTATTGATTCAATAAATTTTTTAATTGATTTCACAGAATTTCAAAGGCAAATCTTAAGCACTTTCAGGATGTGGTTCAGATTTTATGGATTGAGATTCGTGAATTTGCTTACCTAACCATTGACGATCCAGACTTCCACCACGGATTTCTGTTTTTTTCCCAACTACTTCAAGATAAGCAACATCTTTAATTTTACCTAAGCAGCTTGTCGCAATATGAGTATCACATTTGTTGTCAGCAGATGGGTGAGTATTTTTTACATTTTCCTGATGCTGTTGGTGCGATTTGTTAGCTTGGGAGTTTTCTTTGAGCAATCGGTTATAGGTGCGGTAGGGAATGTAGTGTAAAGGATTGTACCCAGCCAAACGTAGTATCAAAACACATGCCCAAGAATACTTTCCGGCTAAAATCGCCTCAACTATTTGGTCAAATTGTTCGGGATTGATTTTTTTATTGAAGTTGCCACTAATGCCGGGAATATCTTGATTCATAGTATTGGTTGTCGTGGATAAAACTAGTGAAGAAGGACGGTAGTTGCTCCACTTGGGGAGCCACTCCGTTGCGGTGAATCAGTGCTGCGGGAGAGTCACCCCTGTTGTCGGCGGAACACCTTCGCGCTGGGTATGAAGTGGTGTGAGACCCCAAACCCGCAATGTCTCCAGAAGGCAGAAGGTAGAAAGTTAGAAGGAGAAATACATAAGTTTTTTGCTTTGTTTCTATTCTGCATAGTTATTTTTCACCTACTGCGCTAGCTGTTTTGCAGTTATTAAATTAGTGCAACTAACATATTAATGTTTCAGCATTTATGATTGTTTCTGTTAAGTTTGCTGTTAATAAGGTGACAATAATGCTATAAGTTAATGCTCTTTTGGCAGCTAAATTGTAATGGGGATACAAATTACATAGCTTCATCTCAAAACTGCCCCTTTGACTTGAGGTTTCAACTGTATTTGACCTGATGATTCTTTCCATGAGCAAACCTTCAATCGTAAACTTGACTGTTTGTAATCAAGTGTGTTTACTGCTTTGCCGTAATTTTATCGATTCTTCCTAGTATTAATGAAGAAAAGGTACTACTGCTTACTGTTCCGTTGTAACTTTTGCCTAGGAGGGATAGAAAGGTAAAAATTTACCTTTTGTCATGTGATATAAGTGGCAATAAAAAATCTCCACTTGGCTTTTGGTAGATGTAGCTTTGTACCCTTTCAATGTCTAAACTGATAGCCTAATTTCTTGCCCCTGATAATTTTATTGTATAATTTTTCGCTCTAAAATTTTGAGCATATTTGTGAAGAATCAGTATATTTATGCTTTAGAAGAAAAACTATTTGTCCTTGAACATTAAGAACAATATTAGTACTTATACTATTTTTGTAGTTAATGTCATTTACCATTTTAGCAGGTTTATCAGTCAAATTTACTGAATGCATTTCGAGATTTACTTGTGTCTTGTGCAACTTTGTATTTTGTCCCATATTTGTTACATCATGAGGGGTGTAACCCCTCGTAAGATAATCATTTTAGCCTTGATTTTTTCTCAGTATACCAAGAAAAATAACCATTAATTACGTTTACAAACAACTAATCAATGTAGCAACAAAAATATTATTAAAAAAATCTAAAATATACTATTAATATGTTATTGAAAACATTTTTATAATTTGCCAAAGTAAGATTTTCATCTACATTATCTGAATCTCTTGATTGGCAAGGTTTATAGTCATAGTGTATCTGGTAACTTTGGATAAAATTTTATCGTAAATCTGGCTATATACTTAGGAAGCAATCACGTTAATTTCTAAAGCTGACATTTTGTGGTACAAGTTTATAACCTATTTTAGCCTTGTAAATAGCACATAGCAAAACATCTTCTTATAAGTGTTAAAAATAGATGCTACAAGTTCAGCCTGAACATTATTTATGTAATTCAGTAACTTTGAAATAGTGAATTTATATAAGATGTTGCTAAATTTATTCAGAAATAATTTGCAGGTATAAAGAGTAAAGGTGCAAGGTCTTGCACCCGTACTTGGGATTGATGTAGTTCAATTGGTTGAAAACCGTTGAAATACTAACTAAAACTACAGATGGAACTGTACTTGGATAAGTGGTACTTTAGACCAATAATTCCATTAATTATTGATGGTTGCCTTGCTCAACAAGAATAATTTGGCATGAGATGAGAATTCGAGCGGCATGGCAAACGTTGGAGAGACGATGAGAGATGATAAAAATGATATGATACTAACTTATCCGTTGCTGAATTTTGTTGAAAGCAGCGTTTCGATTTCATCCCAATCCGCGCATCTTACTTTAGCTCTCATTTTGCGGGAGTAGGGAGTCAAGAATAGAAATCTCTCAATTAAGCTTCTGAATGCAAATTAGTATTAGTTGCTTTTTCTATGTAAAAGTTTTGAATGTAGAATTATACCAGTAAAATTTAACCTGGGTTGACATTAGTATATTAATCACTTACTAATGTTTATAATAAAGATTTAACTAGTAATTCCAAACAATATGGATATAATTTATAAAAAATAATTTGACTTTTTAAGCAGTATTTATTAAAATTGTGTTGAGGCTATTTTTATTCATAAATAAATTTAACAATTTGTCAAAAACTTGATAGTGATTCAGTAAGGTTAAATATTTGTTTATAAAAAACATACGATACATAATAAATATTACCTTTGCCCAAAAAACTGGAAAATCAATATTTTTGCAGATAAAATTGTCAGTTTTGTACATGAGCTTGGTAATCTTATTAACACTTAATACTTCAACCTGTAGTGTTGATTTTTTAACAAAGCAGTCTGAATTGGTGAATCTAAAATCTTTCTTAACCCTACTTACTTTTTCCTTGTGTTCATAAAACAACCGGAAAATAAAATTAAAAATTGTAGATTTTTACTGTTTTATATTTAGACAAGATACCGTCCAAACAATAGATAATAAAACATCTATATAGATCGTTATGTATCTTTGGTTACTGCTTTGTAAAGGCTGAAGGACAAAATTTTATACTTTATCCCAGCCTACCTTTCAGGAACGCCAAGGGTTTACGGCAAGCCCTACTCTACCTTTCTCTTCGAGACGCTGACGCGAACGGGAACGCCAATGGCGAACGAGAACGACTTCGTCGAACGGTTTCGGCAGTGATGCTCCTACGTGGCTACCCTTCGGGTGACGCTCGTGCCTCGCTATCGCGTAGCGTCTTACGCCACTTGCTCCACTTGGGGAAACCCCTGCGTATCCGTCAGTGGCTCCCCTTGGGAGAAGACTCGCTAACGCAACCGACCGAAACCGTCAGGACTGCGACTCCCTCACCGCTTTGCGTCTACAGCCTTCATTTTTTACTCTTTCTCCACAAGCGGTCTATTTTCTTTTTAAGAGTATTGCTGTGAAATATTGGTAGGCTTTTAGTTCCTTTATTTGTACTAACCGATCGCTAGGTAAATTGCCCAAATAGCCATTGCCCGTAAATAAGTACAGGCACGGAAAGTACCAGCAGCGGTAATAGCTTCAGGAGTGCGGAATTGCAGTCCATTGTCATAAATTTGCCGCACCACAGCTTGTGTCAACTTTAATCCTTCATCCTTCATTCCCATCTGTACTAAAAAAGCTGCCAGCCCAAAATTGATACCTGTCCAAACTTCTAGAGGGTGAGTAGCTTTGGGATTTTCTGGTGAACCATCGGGACGAACACCATTAGCTGCACCAAACTGTCCGTCATAGAATTTGAGGAAACAAGCATCATAGACAGTTTTTAAGGCAGAGAGGGCGCGATCGCTCGGTACAATATCCGGTAATCCTAGTAGACGGGCGTAGAATTGTCCGCATAACTGATCTGCCATCACCACATCAGAACCACTCTCACTATCCAGGCGGTAATATTGCCCATTCCAAAGTTTTTCTTGGTAGATGGGGCGAGATTGTGCTAGCCAAGTCTCATAAGTGGATTTTTGAACCGCCAAGACACTAACATTGCCAAGGTTGTGATTTAATAAAATTTCGCTGATAGCGATCGCAGCTTCTAAAGCTGCCAACCATAATCCACCACAATAAGCGCTTACACCTTGTAATCGCCAATCATCAAAGGTTTGGTCAGGTGCGCCAGAGTTTTCCGGAATACCATCGTTATCCAGGTCAAAAGTTTTCAGGTAGTTGAGGGTTTCAACAATTGCATTCCAGCAGTCTGCTAAAAATTCCACATCATCAGCGCCTGTGAAAAGAAAATCTCTGTACACTTGCAAAACAAAGTCACAGCCCAAATCCTTCCACAAATTGCAATCCTGATAACTGGTATAGTTGGTTTTCTCCCAGACATGTTCGTTGGGTGCGCCTAAATCATGGGGTGTTGCACCTGCAACTTTGCGGACAGCGATTGGACTTTCCGCCTTAATTGTGTAGTAATAACCAATCACACGGGGGGTATTCTCACTATCAGGAATTGCCCTTGCAAAAGCACGCATTACTGATTTTTCGAGCTCTGGAAACAATAGCAGCAGTCCAAAAGAACCATACAACCGCACATCTAGACTTTCGTACCAGCGGTAATCTAAGCACTCTAAGACCGCGAACTGACCGATGGGATCGCGTTCTGATGCAGCACTCCAGAGAGTACCGCCGCTAGTAAGGTCATAAAGCTCATTAAATAGAGCCATTTTGAACCAAGCAGGTAAATCTTCTCGGTCAAGAATCGGTTGTTGCCAGTTTTGAATTTGTTGTTGCCAAATTTGGTATTGTTCTAAAGCAGTAGAAGCGATCGCCCAAGCATTTTGACCAGTGTTACCAAAAAAGTTTGTATATCTGCGGTAATAATTAACTCCCGCTGCAAATTCTGTTACAGGTAAATCCCAAGCGAGAACAAAGGGGATTTCCAAAGTTTCCCCTGGTTGGAGAGTGAAACGGAGAGCGATCGCAGCCCCTAACTGTGTATTTTCTGCTGCGGTCGTTGTGTCAATAAGATTGGGTAAAGAGCCATTTGCACCAAAGTTGTGCCACACATCCTCACCCGTACCTACAGGATTCCACCGGGTATGGTGAAATACTTCGAACTGAGGATGTTTCAGCGTGGCAATGCACCAAGTTCCGTCCCCTTCCTGTAAAGATTCGTCGCTACCAACCCTACCTAACACACAACCAAAGTATTGTGTATTTTCAACTATCTGGTTATAGTTACCTTTACTTTCGCCCCAGCGTGGCTGATACTCGTAAACCGGACTACCATCATCGCGTACTCGTACTTCAGGAGACTTGAGGGCGTTAGTAAACCAGCCCACCATATTTTGCCAAGTCAGCATGATACTGAGTGTAATAGGTGCATCTGTGGGGTTGTGGGCATTCCAGCGAAACACTGCCACAGGATAGCTAGTCTCTTGGTAATTTCCTGCCCAGATAGGCGAAAACTGCTCGCAGGTTAACTTTGCTTGAAATACGTTTTCGTAGACAAACCAGCTGCGCGGGTATAGCGCGTGATATGTACCTGTTCTCTCTCTTATAGAAGGTGCTGGATACCATTGCCATGCTTGAAGAATGCCATCCTCTGGAGGTTGAGTACACAAAGCATAAGCTTGAGAAGATTTGCTATGAGACTCAAATACGCTAAATTGACATGCGGGTACATTTTTGAAGATATGCTCACCGCCGTCAATGTGCCACAGGTTAAAGTCTCCCCGCGAAGAACGACCGATGCAACCTGCACCAAAGCCACCCAAGGGCATACCATGCCAAGGGCCATCATCAATATTACTTGCGTAGCGGACAGTATATGGTTTATCCCAACCTAAACCGATGGGACGATTCCAAGTGTAAGAGGGAATTTGCGGGGAGGTTTGATTTATCATCACCTGATGTCACAGCGTGCAGTTACGCTAAGGAAGCTTAACGCGATGTGTAATTTTTCTCAAGCAATTTGTTCAGCCAAGTATTTTATCTACAACTCTCAGGCGTTGAACTTCAACTTGTGTCCTTAGGGATTTCCAAATCAATATCTAATCGCTGGGGTGCAGAGGGGCAGGGGAAGAATGATTCACTACTAACTCTTGTACAGACGCGATTAATCGCATCTCTCAGCACTCAGTACTTTCATAGGCTGGGGTGGTATCCAGATAGTAAAAATTGAACCAATACCAACTGTGGATTCTACTTCAATTCGACCGCGATGGAGTTGCACAAGTTGTTTGGTTAAAGCTAAACCAAGTCCTGTACCTTCGTAGCGGCGGCGATAGGGTGTATCGAGTTGTTGAAATTTCTCAAACATCAGTGGTAATTGTTCTTGGGGAATACCAATTCCCGTATCTTCCACTTGAAAAATGGCAGTGTCATCTTCTACCCACAGACGTAAGGTAACACTGCCACCTTCGGGGGTAAATTTAATGGCATTAGTCAATAAATTCCAGAGAATTTGTTCGATTCGCCCTACATCAGCGGTAAAGCGATCGCGCCGAGGATCTATTTGCAAATCAAGTTTCAGATTAACTTGTTCGCTGATTGCTTTTTCTGACAGTGACTCTAAAGTATTTTCTGCTATATTTACTAGGGAAAATTCAGTAATATTTAACACTGCCTTGCCAGCCTCTATTTGCGATAAATCGAGGATGTCATTAATCATTTCTAATAAATGTTCGCCACTGTCATGGATTGTTTGTAAATAATCCCGCTGTCGTTGACTCAACTCACCTAATGGCCAGCGTAACAAAGTAGAAGACATGCCGATTACATAAGTCAAAGGTGTGAGCAATTCATGGCTAATGGTAGCTAAAAATTCGCTTCGCAGGCGGCTAGCAGCTTCGGCGGCGAGTAGGGCATCGCGTAATGCCATTGTGCGCTCAATTACTCTTTGTTCGAGAGTTTGTTTTTCTTGAGTCAGCGATCGCATTAACTCAGCTTGATGAATAGCGATCGCTAATTGTTCTGCGATGGAAGTCAGCAAACTTTTTTCACTCTCAGTCCACTGGCGTGAATCATCACACTGATGACCAATTAGCAGTCCCCAGAGTTTCTCTTCAAATATAATTGGTGCTGCTAGCTTTGCCCGAACTTGGCTTTCTCTTAAAAAATTCAACAAACACTCTTCTAGCGCATAAGCTTTTTCGACATCATCCACAGCTAAGGTAAATCCTTGCCGATATTTCTCCCAACATGGAGAAGTTCTCACAAAGCAATTTTTTTCCGTGTAATGCAATACTGATGGGATAGCATCTGTGGCACGCGCTTCATAGACAATACAACCCCCATAATCCTGCCAGTTTTGTATCGGGGTTTGGAGCGAGATTTGACCGTTAAGCGTTGCGTGTTGGTTGACTCTTGAACCCTCAAATTTATATATTACTAATCTGTCTAATTCTAAAAACTCACGTACTTGAGCAATTGCCGTTGCCATAATGACTGGCAAATCTAAACTTTTGCGGATTTGGGTTGTAACTTGATTTAACAACCGCTCTTGGGAAACCTGTTTTTTCAAGGCATCTTCTACTGGTTGACAAACATAAATCTCCGGCTTAGTTACACTTGAAGGTTCTGTCAATTCCTGATTTTGCAGTGGCAGAAGATATTCCAATAACAACAATGTAAATTTACTTTGGAGCGTAGCATCATTAATACCAACAAGTTGCCGATAGCGTTCGAGATTTTGGTGAGTATGTGAATCAGACTCAAACAAATCTCTCAATTTCGCAATAAAGGAAGCGATCGCCTCGAAATTAAATGTCAGGCTAGCATAGAGTGCTGAGTGAAGAGTTAGGAGGTCTGTTCCTGCTCCTCTGCTCGCGCCAGTTGCTACAACGGAGGGAACCTCCGCAACGCACTGGCTCCCCTGCTCCTCTGCTCCCCTGCTCTCCTCCTCTTGATTGCCTACCAAGAGCGCACTAAACCCCTCAGAAATCACCAGCGTAAACCTTTGATATTGCCACTCTACAGGTATACGAATCCGTGCTAGTACAGCCTCTGTAAGTATCAGAGTATTATTTCCCACCCCTTGAGCCATCTGCTGCAACAATTCTCCAAGTTGATTAAATACAACTAAAGGCAAGTTTCGAGAAAAGCTCAAATCAGGGGAACTAAGCATTTTCAATGGTCTGGTAAGAAGGGTTGAGGAGCCAGTGCGGTGGTTGGGTTTTCCGACTTGCAGCAACTGGTGTTGCTAGGCTGAAATGTTTTGTGATTGTACTTTAATCAACAGTTTAAGACGGTAATACAGGATTATGCATCGTATAAGCGCCACATCCGGAGGATGGAGTCAGTCAGAAGGTTTAGTTTTTTTAGAACAAACTCCAGCTCCTTTTGTGTTTATTACGGCTGCTGATACCGACATTCAAACTTTGGCAGTTGCCGTCCCCAGATTACCTGAAACATTTCCTGCATTAAGAGTCGCCAACTTGTTGCAGTTGCAGCAACAAATAAGTATAGATTCTTACGGAGAGCAAGTTTTGGAATTTGCCCAAGTAATAATTCTGCGCCTGTTAGGAGGACGTTCCTATTGGGCTTATGGTTTAGAAGTAGTGCAGGAAATTGTCCAACGTAATGGTACAACCTTAATTGTAATCCCAGGAGACGATGGTCTCGATCCCCAATTAATTTCTCAGTCTACCGTGCCTTTGGGTACTGTTAACCAAGTATGGCAGTATTTCAGGGAAGGCGGAGTGGAAAATATTGTTAACGCTCTCAAATTTATCGCTGATAATTGCCTGTCGACTTCGTTTCATCCCTTACCACCTCAGCCGATTCCTCGTGTAGGTTTGTATCTAGGGGACTGGGGAACTCCGAGTTCTCTTGGGGGATTAGGAGTAATGGGGACTGCACATGAGGAAGGCAAGGTAGATAATTCTTCTCCTCTGCCCCTCTGCCCCTCTGCAACGGACACTTTCCTCAACGGGGGGAACCCCCACACGGAAGTGTCCTCCCCTCTGCCTAAAGTTGGCATTCTCTTCTACCGCGCCCATTATCTGGGAGGAAATACCAAAGTAATTGATGCTCTGTGTGCTGCTTTGGTGAAGAAAAACTTACAACCAATGCCAGTGTTTGTTTCTTCATTGCGTGACCCCGATGTCCAAGCAGAGTTGAGCGAGTTTTTCCAGCCTAAAGACTCAGAGCAAATTGGACTACTGCTGAATACTACCAGTTTTTCGCTAGCGCGGTTAGAAACAGAAACACCCCAAACTGACCTGTGGCAAAAATTGGACGTGCCAGTGTTGCAGGTAATCCTCAGCGGTGGAGATGTTGAGCAGTGGGAATTGCAGTCGCAAGGGCTTTCTCCTCGCGATATCGCCATGAATGTGGCGCTACCAGAGGTGGATGGGCGGATTATTAGTCGCGCTGTGTCTTTTAAGACGCTGCAAACGCGAAACCCCGACTTAGAAACAGATGTGGTAGTTTATGAACCAGTCAGCGATCGCATTGAATTCGTAACCCAACTAGCAGCTAATTGGGTACGCCTACGCTCCAAGCCACCCCAAGAACGGAGAATTGCTCTAATTTTGGCAAATTACCCCAACCGCGATGGTCGCCTTGCTAATGGTGTGGGATTAGACACACCCGCCAGTTGTGTGGAAATTCTCAAAGCTTTACAGGTTGCTGGGTATCTAGTAGAAAATCTACCCACTCAAGCAGATGAGTTGATTCAACGTCTCACTGCTGGCGCGACCAATGACCCAGAGGGTAGGGAATTGCGCCCAGTGCTGCAAAGTTTGTCTAGTACAGAGTATCAAAAGTATTTTGCTTCTTTACCAATAGTGGTGCAGCAAGGTATTTGTGAACGTTGGGGAGATTTGCAGCAGGAGAGCAATAAAGAAATCTTCTCCTCTGCGCCTCTGCCCCTCTGCCCCTCTGCCTCCATTCCCGTTCCTGGAATTCAACTCGGCAACATCTTCGTGGGAATTCAGCCAGCAAGGGGCTACGATATTGACCCTAGCTTAAATTATCATGCGCCGGATTTAGCACCAACTCATGCTTATTTAGCTTTTTACTATTGGGTAAGGGAATGTTTTGGTGCTGATGCTGTTGTCCATGTGGGAAAACATGGAAACTTAGAATGGCTACCCGGTAAGAGTTTGGCTTTATCCAGTAATTGTTATCCAGAAGTAGCACTGGGGCCGCTTCCCCACCTGTACCCGTTTATTGTCAATGACCCCGGTGAAGGTTCACAAGCCAAACGCCGCGCTCAGGCAGTGATTATAGATCACCTTACGCCCCCCATGACCCGTGCAGAACTCTATGGCGCTTTACAGCAGTTAGAAAATTTAATTGATGAATATTATGAAGCTGAAAGTTTAGATCCTTCCCGTTTATCAGCGATTCGCGATCGCATCCGGGAATTGATTATCCAAGAAAATCTGCATCAGGATTTAGGGATTCAAAATGAAAATGACATTTTGAAATTTGAATCTTTAATTTTAAATTTTATCGGTGGCTATCTTTGCGAATTGAAAGAAGCCCAAATTCGCGATGGCTTACATATTTTTGGGCAATGTCCAAAAGGACGACAACTACGGGATTTAATAGTAGCGATCGCCCGTATTCCCAATCGCTATTCTGTAGGTATTACCCGCGCTTTAGCTCAACATTGGGGACTAGACTTCAATCCCCTTACCACAGATATGTCAACCGTCAGTGGTCAATGGTCAGTTGTCAAGGGCAAAAACTGTCGCACTATTGGCGATATTGTTGAACTCCTAGAAGAACACGCTGCCTCACTTGTAGAACAGCTCCTAATTCCTAACTCTTGTACAGACGCGATTAATCGCGTCTCTACTGCTAACTCTTGTACAGACGCGATTAATCACGTCTCCATTCCTAACTCAGCACTCAGCACTACTTTAGACTGGATACGCGATCGCCTCCTCCCTGCTATCCAACAAACCCAGCTAGAAATGACTAATTTGCTACATGGGCTTGATGGTAGATATGTTCCAAGCGCACCTGCTGGCGCACCTACGCGCGGTCGTCCAGAAGTGCTACCAACTGGTAGAAACTTTTATTCAGTTGATATCCGCGCCATTCCCACAGAAACTGCTTGGGATGTAGGTAGAAAAGCTGCTGAAAACCTGATTGAATACTACACACAAGAACATGGTGAGTATCCAAAAACACTAGGATTATCCTTATGGGGAACCGCTACGATGCGAACTGGTGGTGATGACATCGCCGAAGCGTTAGCTCTATTAGGTGTGCGACCTGTGTGGGATGGTGCAGCACGGCGCGTAGTAGATTTTGAAATTTTGCCACTAGCCATCTTGCAGCGTCCCCGTGTAGATGTAACCTTAAGAATTTCTGGATTTTTCCGGGATGCTTTTCCCAACCTCATTGACTTATTTGACTCGGCAGTACAAGCAATAGCAGCATTGGATGAACCGCCAGAACAAAACCCTTTAGCAGCGCAAGTACGCCAAGATACAGATTTTTGGACGCAACAAGGTCTAACAAGAGAAACAGCTTTAGTGCGATCGCGCGATCGCATCTTCGGTTCACAACCAGGTGCTTACGGTACAGGACTCCAAGGCCTAATTGCTTCCCAAAATTGGACAGATGACCAAGATTTAGCTCGTGCCTACATAAACTGGAGTTGCTACGCCTATTCAGGAAGCAGGGGAGCAGGGGAGCAGGGGAGCAGGGGAGCAGGGGGAGAAATTCTTCCCAGTCCCCAGTCCCCAGTCCCCAATCCCGAAGCATTTAAGCAACGCTTAGCACAAATGCAAATTGTTTTGCATAACCAAGATAATCGCGAACACGATTTGCTCGATTCTGATGATTATTACCAATTTCAGGGTGGTTTAACAGCTGCGGTACGTTCTCTCCAAGGAAAAAATCCCCAAACCTATTTTGGTGATAATTCTATTCCTGCCCAACCACGTGTCCGCAAACTCAGAGAAGAAATCGCACGGGTGTTTCGTTCTCGCGTAGTTAATCCCAAATGGATTGCAGGAATGATGCGCCATGGTTATAAAGGCGCATTTGAAATGGCAGCAACAGTAGATTATCTATTCGCCTATGATGCTACAGCAAAATGTGTGGAAGACTACATGTATCAAGGTATATTAAAAGCTTATTTGCTTGATCCCCTTGTGTCAGAATTTATTCTGTACAATAATCCTTATGCTCTGCGTGATATTGCTGAAAAATTATTAGAAGCATCTCAGCGCGGTTTATGGCAGGATGTAAATATACAAACAATAGAAAGTTTACGAAACTTAGTACATCAAGCTGAAGCAGCTATCGAATAAAACAGTGGTGTAGGAAACAAATATGGACAACCTTGCGTATTTGCACCTAGCTTTCGCCTACGAAGACAACGAATCCAGTGAATTGGTATCTCTAAGCTCTTTTTTAAACAAAGCAGCTGCACCAGACTGGAAACGGCTTTCTAGTAAGGCATGGAAGCATATGTTGCCCCTTGCTCTCACCTTATCTATTTTCAGTGCTGTCAGCAGCGCTATGGCACTGGAAAGAGGCGATCAAGGTCCCTCTGTGAGAAATTTGCAACAAAAGCTGCAACAATCAGGCTTTTATCAAGCTCCTATTACTCAAATATATGACTTTCCCACAGAAGATGCTGTTCGGCGCTTCCAGAAAGCTGCCAATTTACCAGTTGACGGCATTGTTGGAGTAAGCACCATACAAAAATTAGACAACTGGCGGGTAGCGACTGCGAGTAACCAGACCAAGAAACCTAGTGCTACGAGTACAGCAGTTAAAAAAACGAGTACTGCGAGTACACAAGCCAGAAAAACTACTCTTGCAAGTACACAAGTTAGAACAACTACTACTGCTAGTTCAGTAACCAGTAAGCGCAATAATCCTAACTTACTGGCCAAAGGCGATGAAGGTGAAGATGTTAGGGTTTTGCAAGAACAGTTGCGGATTGCAGGTTTTTATTACGGTAATACCACAGGGATATTTGGTCCAATTACCGAAGAAGCTGTCAAGCGCTTCCAAGATGCTTACAAATTAGACGTTGATGGGATTGTCGGACCAGCAACAAAAAGAAGATTACCGCAACAGGGAGTTGGCTATGGAGAAGATTCTCCTACCAAACCAGTGGTAGATCGAGATAAACTCCGCCTAGGCGATCGCGGCGAAGCCGTGAGAATTCTCCAAGAACAATTAATCAAAGCAGGATATTTAGAGGGAGAACCAAACGGATACTTTGGCCCCTATACAGCAGATGCTGTACGCCGATTCCAGGCAGCTAATTACTTGGCAGCCAGTGGTATTGCTGGTCCCACTACTAGAGGTAAGTTACATAACTCAGTTAAGACTGCTTCCAAGAGTGAGTTTAGTGTCTTGGAAATCCAAAGAAGGCTACAAGAAAAAGGCTTTTACAAAGGTCAACTGACAGGTGTAATGGCAGATGACACGAAAAAAGCGATTAAGCAAGCCCAGGAATACTACGGCATTAGTCTAAGCGATATTAGAAGCGGACGCTTTTAGCATCCGCTTAGGCTTGGTCAGTACGAGTCCCCAACTAATTGCTTGCCTCCGGTAACAATGAATAGGAAATTGCTCAAATTATTTAATTGACTTGAGTAACTTCGCTTTGTTATCCCACTCAAGTGCTACAGCGGCATCAGTGCCCTTTGGCACTTGGGACATACTGCATGGATTGTCATTTGACAGTCTAGTAGGTGATATCCTTCTTTTTGAGCAGTTTTTGCGCCGATTTTAAGAATAGAGTCGTTTTTAAACTCAATGGTCGCGTTGCACCGCACACAAATCAGGTGGTGGTGATGATGGGGGTAGGGCTGGTTGATCTCGTAATGCTTATGTCCTTCTCCCAGTTCTAGTTCCCGTAAGATTCCCATCCGTGCCATCAACTTCAAAGTTCGATAGATAGTCGAGAGACTGATGCCTTCGCCTTCGCCCTCTAGTCGATGATAAAGATCCTCGGCACTGAGATGTTCCCCTTGCGGAAGTTCTTGAAAAATGTGTAGAATTGTTTCGCGCTGGGGAGTTAAGCGCCAGCCTCTTTCATTTAGTTCTGCCTTAAGTGAAGTAGTTGTGTAGACAGTCATACTAATTTTTCTCAACAAAGCTCTTTAGTTGAGAATATAACAAATGTTCGGAGCAATTTGCAACAATCATTGCTTATTGAGAATCTTTATAAAATGCTCAAGACTTATTTATAAAATCTCGATCGGAAATCAAGTAATAGCGATCCCAGCCTTCAAGGTATTCAGAACAAAGCTGGGAATGTTTCCGTTTAACTAAATGCAAATAATTTCCTATAAGCTTCTAAAAAGCTGTAGACACAGAGTTCAAATGGTTCAATGACTAATGGTCGGTAGTCAGTTGCCAGTGCTAATAAACTACTGGCAACTGCACAGGCACAAGGCTTTGCGTCGCTACTGCTTGCGCTAACGGCAGTTCTTCTTTGGGGAAACCACCAAGACCGGACTGCCTTACAACTGACAACTGATTCATGACTAACTAAGAGACTCTAAATAGTCACGGATGAGGTTGCGTCTCTTGGGTTGGCGTAGCTTTTGCAAAGCTTTGGATTCAATTTGACGTACCCGTTCCCGCGATAAGTCTAAAGCGCGTCCAATTTCTGCTAACGAGTAAGGATGACCATCTGCTAAACCAAACCGCATCAGAATTACATCTCGTTCGCGGGTAGTTAAATCAGCCAACAGATTTTGCAAGTCTCTTTGTAAAGATTCTCGCATTAACATTTCCTCAGGAGTTACACTGTCAGTTTCGAGTAATTCGCCTAATTCAGTGTCTTTATCCTTCCCTACTTTAGTTTCGAGAGAAACAGAACGCGGCACTCTTAACAAAACTTCCCGTACTTGGGTAGGAGTCATGTCTAACTCAATAGCTAGGTCTTCTAGGGTAGGAGTGCGACCTTTTTCTTGAGCAATTTTACGTTGAGCTTTTTTAATTTTGTTTAACTTTTCTGTAATATGGACAGGTAGGCGAATCGTGCGACTAGAAGTAGCGATCGCCCGTGTAATTCCTTGACGAATCCACCAGTAAGCGTAGGTGCTAAAGCGATATCCCTTGGTTGGGTCAAATTTTTCTACGGCTCGCTCTAAACCTAGTGTGCCTTCTTGCACTAAATCTAGTAATTCCAAACCGCGATTTTGATACTTCTTAGCAACAGACACCACTAGGCGTAGATTAGCCTTAATCATGTGTTCTTTTGCTTGAAGTCCTTGAGCTTGAATTTGCTCTAGTTCTTCCACTGTCATCTTGGCAATTTCCGCCCACCGACGTTTGCCATCTGACAAAATCGGTTTGAGATCGGACACATTTACACCAGCAGTGGTAGCCCATCTTTCTAAAGAGGGGCGATGTCCTAGTTCAGATGCTAGACGCTCTTGAACTTCAATTAACCGCAGATAGGGCGAAACCACTTCATCCCCTTGCTTTGCTGCGTTAGCAAGTACTATCCGCATCCGTAAGTAGCGCTGAACTTTTTGCGCTTCTGAAACTTCTTCATCGCGCCCCAACAACCGAACTCGACCAATTTCCTGAAGATATAGACGTACCAGATCTGTACTGCGACGGTTAGTATTAGCAGCAAAGTTAGCAGGATCGACAGCAGCTATCTCCAGCTCCTGTAAATCTTCTACCGACAACTCACTGACATCAACTGTGAGATCCGAGTCCAAAACCTGGCGGGATTTTTGGGTATTGTAGGCGGCATCTGCGTAAAAGGATGTTGCTGGCATAAAATCGTCTCAATGGCTCCAGGTAACAATAGATTACGGTGAGTCAGCGCTGCAGGAGGGTTTCCAACGCCAGTCACTCATGGGGGAAACCCCCAAGACTGTGCTGGCTCCTCCGTAGGCGACTGCGTTAGCGTAGCGTTAGCGACGTTAGGAGCGTCGCCCGAGGGGTCAGCTAATCAACTGTTGCTATTGTTCCCGTGATTCAAGATGAACTAACACGGTTGAAGGTTGAAGTCCAGTTTTTTTCAAAAAAACTGTACTGGTTATTTTCCCAACATGAATACTGAACGCATTCGGCTGTTGAGCGTCTGATTGAACCAATAGCTATTCAAATCTATAGATAGGCTTGAAATTCCGAACTGACGGGAAAAAGCTAGAAGGCAGAAGGTTGAAAGTAAAAATTTAATTTTCCGTACTCCCTACTTCCTTTTTCATCTGGTGTAAGCAGTTCGTGATGGCTACCTAGTCAGTATTTCAACTTTGTAGATATTAAATGTTACGTTTGTAACTTGTATAAACATATTCCAGTAAAATTATGTTTATCGTTGGCATAGTCATATCTACATGAAGCTAGAAGTAATATCCTGAAGATTTACTAATTTTTTTCTAAGGATTATTTGGGAATGATAAGAGGCAATAGGTTTTAAGTGATAAGTTAGCGCTTACGCACAAAGGGTTAATTGATGGCTGTTAATAGTTGTACTCTGGCTTGATGTCTCGTAGCATTAGTTCATCAAGTGCTTGTCGGGGTGTCACTTCACCCTGAAGTAATCGATAAACCTGCTCGGTAATCGGCATAGTAATATTTTGTTGTTTAGCCAGTTGCACCAAAACCTCACAAGTGTTAACTCCCTCGGCGGTTCCTGGCAAATTAGCCAAAATTTCTGTCAGTGTCTTACCGCCAGCCATCTGGTAGCCGACTTGGTAATTACGACTTAGGGGACTATTGCAGGTTGCTAACAAATCTCCTAGACCCGATAAACCATAAAATGTTTCCGTCTTTGCGCCCCAGAAGTTGCCGATGCGAATTATTTCTGTGAGTCCACGAGTGACTAAAGCGGCTTTGGCATTGGTTCCCAATTGTAAGCCATCACATACACCAGCTGCGATCGCTATTACGTTCTTCAGTGTTCCTCCCAGTTCTACTCCTACAGGATCGGGATTCGTATATACCCGGAAACGAGGCGAAGAAAATACCAATTGCGCTTGTTCAGCAGCAGTAGCTATACTGCTGGCAACTACTGTTGCAGCTGGCAATGATTGTTGAATTTCTTGAGATAAATTTGGGCCAGACAATACCACTACTGCATGGCTAGGGAATGCTGTTTGCCAAATTTGCGAAGGTGTACGAGTAGTTTGAGGATCTAAGCCTTTTGTCGCTGTGACAAAAATTGTCTCTGGAGATGAGGGAAAGGACTGTACGTGAGATACAACGTCTCTTACACCTTTCATCGATATAGCAGATACGATTATTTGGGCATCTTGTAGAACTGCTTTGAGAGTTTCCGATCCCCGACGCGACCACAAACGCACTGTATAACCATTTGCTATTGCTAGATTTGCTAGAGATGCGCCCCAAGCACCTGCACCCAAAATTGCTATGGTAGTTTCTTGCACCGCTATCAATACCACTCAGAACTCATAACTTCTCACTCAGCACTCGACTTTCGGGGATAGCATTTCATCAATTCTCTCACTTGCTCAGCATGATATGAGCTTCTAGTCAATGGTGAGGAAACAACTTGTAAAAATCCTAGTTCTTCCCCAAATGCCTTCCAAGTGTCAAATTGTTCTGGGTGGATAAATTCATTGACTTGCAAGTGTTTTTGACTGGGTTGGAGGTATTGTCCAATCGTCAAGATATCACAATCTACCGCTCGCAAATCTTGCATAACTTGGCGGATTTCGGCATCAGATTCGCCAAGTCCAACCATGATCCCGGATTTAGTGTATGTCCAAGGAGCAATTTGGCACGTTAGCGAAGCTCTTCTGAAAGAAGTTCGCTTGAGTAATTCAAGCGTGCGATCGTAGTTTCCTTGGGGGCGCACTCGTCGATACAGGCGTGGAACAGTTTCTGTATTGTGGTTTAAAACATCTGGTGCAGCTTGCAGAATTATTTCTAAAGCATTCCAGTTACCACACAAATCAGGGATTAGTACCTCAATTGTGGTGTGGGGTGAGAGGTTGCGAACTGCTGCAATACACTGCACAAACTGAGATGCACCACCATCTGGCAAATCATCTCGGTTGACAGAAGTGATTACCACATGATTAAGTTTCATGCGGCGAACAGCTTCTGCCAGTCGTTCTGGTTCCGTAGGGTCTAAAGGCTTGGGTTTTTTCTCAAAGTCAATATCACAATAGGGACAGGCTCGCGTACAAGCTGGGCCCATAATCAAAAAGGTCGCAGTGCCAGCTTGGAAGCACTCACCAATATTCGGACAGGATGCTTCCTCACAAACCGTATTGAGCGCTAAATCCCGCAAAACTTCTTTAACGTTACCGACGCGCTCCCACTGAGGTGCTTTTACCCGCAACCAGTCTGGTTTTACAGTCACAATCTGCTTTTACCACTGAAGTTATACACATCTAATCGTAGCAAGCAAAGCCTTGAGTGAAGTCATTATATCTAGATGTAGTTTTGTCATTTAGCACAGGTTGTGATATCTTTAGTCTACGATGCCATATTTATGGCGGGATGTAGCGCAGCTTGGTAGCGCACTTCGTTCGGGACGAAGGGGCCGCTGGTTCGAATCCAGTCATCCCGATTGATATTGTAGAGCGACAAATTATTTGTCATACTCATTCAACTAGAGATGACTTTCTTAATTGAATTCGTATTAATCTCACTATATACTGCGTCGGAATTGTCCTAAACGAAGTGCGCCTTTCAACCCTCGTAATTTAAACAAATATCTCACCTAGTAACATAAAAATCTTTTTTCAACACATCCCTAGCCGGGATGGTCGTTGAAACATATTTCTATCCCGTCGACACAGTTTTTATTGTTCAGCCAAACTTTCAACCCACCTTTAGCCGGGATGGTCGTTGTAGAGCATCTCTTAAATGTTTCGCAAAACCATAAGCAATATATGGTTGAGACTGAGGTAGAGATGCAGCGACAAGGGAGAGATTTTAATAAAAAGTGATTACGTGGGTTTGATATAATACACTGCCTGAGGTCGGTGTCTTAAGCAGAACGCTATGCTCTCTTGAATTTGCACTGGCGATCGCCTACATCTAGTAAAAATACATAGATTGAAAATAATTATTGCATTCAACAAAACATAAGACGAAAAAAGCTAGTGTCTTTAATGGAGAGGTAAGTAAAAGATTAGGTATATTCTTTGAATTGCTCGATCTTGCCCCTTACTACTGCGATTCTCTGTCATAGAGCAAATATCTAGGCATCTGGCTGATTCACTTACCGACTTCTTATGATATCTGATGCAATGAGGTTGATACAGGTTGCTTTGCAGCGCTACATCCTTGAGGTTGAGCCAGAACTTGGCCCCGGTCAGATTGTAATCATGGATAACATTGCCATGGCTGAAGAACTTGGTGGTTCAAATAATCAGCTGAGTGGGCATGTGATAATGAGCCTGGTAAATCTCCAGGAGGAGACTACCCTCAAAAATGGTAATCACTATAGGTTGGATAATGGTCGCACGGTTTACCAAAACCCACCGATTAACCTCAACCTGTTTATTCTCTTTTCCGTACTACACAATCAGTACGATACAGCCCTCAGACTCTTGTCACGGGTGGTGGAGTTTTTTCAATCACAAACGGAAATCTCGTATACCACTACGCCTGGAACTGGTAGCAGTTCGCGTGATGTCCGGATAGTGCCAGACCTTTATTCCCTCACCTTCGAGCAACTTAACCACCTTTGGGGTTCCCTAGGTGGGAAACAAGTGCCCTTTGTACTCTATCGTGCCCGCCTGATAGCTGTTGAGGCACAAAAACGGCAGGCTGAAAGCGAAGTCATCTCTGGAATCTATATCAATGAGTGAAGGGGTAGTCGGCCATGAATTTATACAAAAAAATCCTCAATTTGGATCTCTGGCACGACTTTTACCTAGGTCAACCCGATCCTCCAGAGTCACCGCCGAGGAATTATGACATCTCAAGCATGTTGACTGTGGTTCCCACTCCGGATTGTTTGCGGGTGCTTCGCAATTTCCGTTGGGTATTTCGTCCACAGCCACGCGGGGCGAGCATTTTTGCCCAAGTCGTTCAAACCTCCCCTGATGCCTTTAGGACTTTGCTCGCAATCGATCGACCGTTACGCCTGACGTTTTGGCTAGTGGTACGCGATCGCTACTTCGCCAATTTCACGAATCTTTCCCTCACCGCAACCCGCCAGCAGCTTTATTATTTCTCCAATCTTTCAGGAAATCAGGGGCACGCTTTATTCCTGACTCAACCTTTGTTGGTTTACACAGCCAACACTGAATATCGTCTAGGGCAATTAGTGAGCCACCAAGGTAAAACTCTAGAAGCGTTGCGTTACCAAACTGCTGCCAGTGCTATCCCTAATGCTAGTGATTGGGATATCTTACCTGGTAGCCAGTATGTGTCAGAATTAGACCTGCTACCTCGACAGGGGCTATCTCGCAGATATACCATCGCCAGCGCTAATCCTGGCGATCGCTTTCGCTTGGCGTTAGTAGATGTGAATCAGCAGGAAGCTTACGCCTTGGAAGTCACCGCCCCAGATAACCATACTCCTGGTGAAGCGCTCGCTGTTAACTTAAATTTTGCTGGACAAATCCCTGGTCGCTATCAACTATTCCTGAATGATACCCAGGTTGAAGAGTTTGTACTCTTTGACCCTCTTGCTGCTGGGGATGCATTTGCCCTAGTCGAAATCGCTCTGAATCAAATAGTGCCACAGGCTTTCTCCCTATTGCAATCCAACGCTGGTCAGACCTTGATTCAACCACGAACCTACGTCATTCGCTTTAAAAATCGGGCAACTTACTGGCGCTATCGTTATGAACAGCCTCATGGTTTCACAGCCAACGAATTACCTGACTTTGAATTGATAGATCCTAAAACTTATGCCACCAAACGACCACTGGGTTTGCGCCTGCGACCCGATAGTTTGCTCGCCGACGGCAACGATCGCTTGCTCCCCGCGCCAGGAGTCACGCTGATTAAACCGGAAAGCGATCTACAAGCCGGTCTAACGATTTATTCTGATATCCATTTATAACGCCTAACTTAATTACCTAATTAGAACTATGCCAAGCACCTACAAAACTCCAGGGGTTTACATCGAGGAAATCTCAAAGTTTCCACCTTCGATTGCAGAAGTCGCAACCGCCATTCCTGCTTTTATTGGATATACCCAAAAAGCAATTATCGATGGTCGGGACTTACATGCCGCCTCAGTCATTGAACCAAAACGAATTACTTCTCTTTTGGAATACGAACAATACTTCGGAACTGCCGAACCAGAGGAAGGTATTATCATCACCATTGAAGAACAAGTTGATGGCGAAACTCCACCCAATGTTATTGAGCGGAAAGTAACTGGAAGCATCAATCAAGCTTCTCCTCATAACATGTACTATGCTCTACAAGCGTACTTTAAAAATGGTGGTGGGCCTGGCTACATCGTTTCGGTAGGTAGTACAAAAGCAACTGGCGGTGTGATTTCAGCTTCAGCTTTACAGGCTGGTATCGCAGAAGTAGCCAAAGAAGACGAAGTTACCTTGTTTGTATTCCCTGAATCGCAAGCTCTCAGTGCTGCCGATAGAGCAGGTGTTTTCGGTGATGCCCTCAATCAATCTGGCTTACTGAAAGACCGATTCGTGATTATGGATATGCAGTTACCAGCAACTGGACAAGACATCGAAGCCGCAGCAGGAAACTTTCGCGACCTCAGTCTATCTTTAGATAACCTCAAGTACGGTGCTGTATATACACCCAATATTGAAACTATTTTCAATTATCAGTACGAGCCAAGTACTGTAACCTTAAACCATCAGCGGATAGCTCCTGATAGCACCAGGACTGCTGGTTCCTTTAACGGTCAAAAGATGTCTGCTTTGGCAACCAGTACAACAGATGCCACTGTGGGCAATGCAATTTTGTTTAACTTAGTCAAAGCTGCGGTGGAGGCTATTCCTTTGGTACTTCCTCCCAGTCCCTTAGTGGCGGGTCAGTATGCCGCAGTCGATAGTACTCGTGGTGTCTTCAAGGCTCCTGCTAATGTCGCCCTCAGTTCAGTGATTAAGCCAACCATCAAAATCACGAACGCTCAACAAGAGAATCTTAACGTCCATACCACTGGCAAATCTATCAATGCAATTCGAGCCTTTACCGGCAAAGGAACTTTGATTTGGGGCGCTCGAACTCTGGCAGGTAATGATAACGAATGGCGCTATGTGCCAGTACGCCGCTTCTTTAACATGGCCGAAGAATCGATTAAGAAAGCCACTGAAGCATTTGTCTTCGAGCCTAACGATGCCAACACCTGGGTGAAAGTGCGGGCGATGATCGAAAACTTTCTCATCTTGCAATGGCGGGCTGGGGCACTAGCTGGAGCCAAGCCAGAGCAAGCCTTTTATGTCAGGGTGGGACTCAACGAAACCATGACCGCACTCGACATCCTCGAAGGTCGGATGATTATCGAGATTGGTATGGCTGTGGTGCGTCCCGCTGAGTTCATTATCTTGAAGTTCTCTCACAAGATGCAAGAAAGCTGAGTCTAATTGAGCAATTATACCAATTCTTCAAAATCCAGCTACACATGAATCCCCGCGTCTCCCTTGTCCCCGCATCCCCGCGTCATCCATGATCTGTAGCCGTCTTAAAGAGAAAAGGTATTAATGCTGGCGATCGCTAATTATCAACTTCACAAATTAACCCATCAATATACTAAGCAGTTATGGCTGATTATCCTTTACCTAAATTTCACTTCCAGGTAGAGTGGGGTGGCTCTCGCCTGGGATTCACCGAAGTTTCCGGCTTGAACGTGGAAACTGACACGATCGAATACCGAGAAGGAAACATGCCCGAATATCACAAACTCAATATGCCCGGTATGCAGAAATTGAGCAAAATCACCATGAAGCGGGGCACCTTCAAGGCAGACAACGATTTCTATAAGTGGTGGAATACAGTTGCCCTCAACACCATTGAGCGACGCGATCTGACCATCAGCTTGCTCAACGAAAAACATGAGCCAGTCGTAGTCTGGAAAGTCAAACATGCCTGGCCCACCAAAGTACAGTCTAGCGATCTCAAAAGCGATGGCAACGAAGTAGCGATCGAAACTATTGAGATTGCCCACGAAGGTCTGACAATTCAAAACGGGTAATAAGTAGGAAGCAGGAGGTAGGAGGGAAGAGGGTTTGAGTCTATTTCATTTTTCTTAACATAGTTTTGTTTATCCACGTCGCTCTACTCAATTACGAATTACGAGTTGGTATAAGTTATGGTACGCACTTATCCCCCGGTCGGTTTCTTTTTTGATGTGATTTTTCAGGGCGACAACCTGGACAAAAACGTAGTGGAAACACGCTTTCAGAGTGTTACTGGTCTGAGTGTAGACATGCAGACCGAGACACTAAAAGAAGGTGGTGAAAACCGCTTTGAGCATATCCTGCCAGTGCGTACCAAATACAATCCGTTGGTACTCAAGCGCGGCCTAGTCCAAAACTCAGAAATGGTGAAGTGGTGTATGGATGCCATTCTCAACTTTGACATCCGCCCCATGAACTTGCTAGTGCGTCTGCTCCATGTCAAACGCTCTAACTTCAACCAGCCTCCTGAAGCCATTGAACCGTTGGTTACTTGGAAAGTCATTAATGCTTGGCCCAAAAAGTGGTCAGTTTCGGAATTCAATGCCGAGCAAAACTCCATCGCGATCGAATCGCTGGAGTTGAACTACAGCTATTTCGAGACACTTAAGTAGCTCTTATGAACTGAAAAGGGAGCAGGAGGGGCAGAGGAGCGGAAGAAGCAGGGAGAGATTAGGAAAGCTTAAAAGCTCAAACTCCAACCTCAAAGGTTCAAACCTCCGCCTCAAAGGCTCAAACCCCAACCTTAAAAGCTCAAACCCCTTACTCCGCCTCTCGGTCCCTCCGCCCTCCTGCCTTTTTCAACACATGAGGACAAATCTATGCCACTAGAAATTAGAGAACTCGTAATCAAGACCTCGATTAATGATGGGGGAGAGGGTCAAACAACTTCAGGAACAGCAGGGAGTGATGCTAGCGACCAAGCCGCCATCATTGCTGCCTGTGTGGAGCAGGTACTAGCCATCCTCAAAGAAAAGTCAGAGCGATAAACCATGACAGGCGAACTCACCAAAATTAAAATCCTGGCCTACAAGGACAAGCGGTTTGAGAATAAGTTGGGAGAATTCGATCTGCCCATAAATCCAGAGCAGTTTTCCCAAGCCTTTAAGGTGGAATACGATTTTGCCCAGGCCCAAGGCTCCCAAGGCAACGATCCGCAATTTAAATTCACTCGCCCCGAAGAATTGAAGCTCGACTTTACCTTCGATGGGACGAATGTAGTGCCAATCAAAGGCAAACCTAACAAATTTCATCAGAACGTAGCTGGGCAAGTACAGGAGTTTCTCAACGTGGTTTATACCATGGACGGCAGAACCCACAAGCCCAATTTTCTACGCTTGCTGTGGGGAAACTTTTCTTTTGGCAGCAAAAACGGCTTCGACTGCATCCTCAAAGACTTACAGATCAACTACACTCTTTTTTCCCCGGATGGTCAGCCCCTGCGGGCCAGGATAGGTGCTAGCTTTGTCAACTACATCGAGCAGGAACGCCGGGTACGCGAAGAAGGGAAAAAATCGCCCGATGTCACCCATCAACGCAAGGTGACAGCCAGTGATACGCTACCCTTAATGACTTACCGCATTTACGGCGACCCATCTTATTACCTACAAATCGCCAAAGTCAACGGTCTAGTTAATTTTCGCCGTCTGGCTAGCAACACTGATTTAAGATTTCCACCGCTTGAGAAAACGGAATCATGAGCGATCGCATTATTCCCACAAATTCGACCTCTGATGTCGTGACTTACAAGTTGCTTTCCGATGGCCAGGACATCACAAACAATTATGCGGTGTTATCCCTGACGGTAAATCGGGTAGTCAATCGGGTGCCGACAGCTCGCATCGTGTTGCGTGATGGTGACGCTGCCCAAGAAACTTTTGCCAGCAGCGAGGGGCCTGACCTAATTCCAGGCAAAGAACTGGAAATTAGCATAGGCTACGATGGCATAGATCGCCTCGTCTTCAAAGGGTTGATTGTCAAACATGCCCTGAAGGCTGGTGCTAATGGCAGTTCAATGCTGATCCTCGACTGTAAGGATGCCGCCACGAAGTTGACCGTTGGTCGCCACAGCCGCTATTTCAGCGATATCAAAGATAGTGATGCGATCGCAGAAATTATCGGCAGCTACAGCGGCTTATCGGGAGTAGAAATTGCCGACACCAAAATTAAGTATCCGGAAATCGTACAATACTACGCTACAGACTGGGACTTTATCTTGTCGCGGGCGGAAATGAACGGACAGATAATCTTGGTGGAAAACGGCAAGTTCAAGGTCAAACCTCCCACGACCAAGGGTAACCCACTCATCGCCCTTACCTATGGCACCAACCTGCTAGAGTTTGAAGCCGAAATGGACGCGCGATCGCAGTACAAAGCAGTCAAGGCACAGGCTTGGAGCTATGCCGATCAGGCATTGCTTGAGGTTGAGGGCAAGGAACCAACGCTCAACGAGCAGGGCAATCTCTCAGGACAGCAGTTAGCTGGGGTAATCGCCCTACAGGCATGGGAACTACGCCACAGCGGTTGGCTACAAGACCAGGAACTCCAAGCCTGGGCTGATGCCCAACTGCTCAAAAGCCGATTGTCCAAGATTCAAGGGCGAGTGAAAACCAGAGGCTACCCCGATGCTCGACCTGATGCCTTAATTAAGCTTGAAGGCGTGGGTAAGCGTTTTAACGGTTTAGCCTATGTTTCTGGCATTCGTCACGAACTTATTGATGGAGCCTGGTTTACCCATATGCAGCTGGGTTTGGGATCTCAATGGTTTTACCAAGAAGCAGAAATCGTAGATAGACCAGCATCAGGAATGCTTCCTGGGGTCAACGGCTTGCAGATTGGGGTGGTAGTGCAGTTGCAAGGCGACCCCAACAGCGAAGACCGCATCCTTGTCAAAGTCCCTACCCTCAACCCTAAAGCTGAGGGAATTTGGACGCGAATCGCCACCCTTGATGCTGGCAACAATCGTGGTTCCTACTTTCGCCCCGAAATCGGCGACGAAGTGGTACTGGGCTTTCTCAACGACGATCCGCGCGACCCGATTGTGCTGGGAATGCTCAACAGCAGCGCCAAACCAGCACCGCTGCCAACCGCTGACACCAATCATCACAAAGGCTTTTTCACTCGTTCGCAAATCAAAGTTACCTTCGACGACGAAAACAAAGCGATCGCCCTCGAAACGCCAGGCGGTAACAAAATTATCATCTCTGATGCCGACAAAGGAATAACTTTAGCAGACCAAAATGGCAATATTCTCACCATGAACGATAGTGGCATCAACATCAAGAGTCCTAAAGACATCACCTTAGAAGCCACTGGCAAACTCACACTCAAAGCCTCCCAGGATACCAACATCGAGGGTTTGAACGTGAATGCCAAAGCCAGTGCCCAGTTCAAAGCCCAAGGCAGTACTGGGGCCGAGGTTTCCACAAGTGCGATCGCCATCCTGAAAGGCTCGTTAGTGCAAATTAACTAATGTTAGGAAAAACGAACCGCAAAGGCGCAAAGGAATAAGAGTTCGACAGAGTTTTTGCATAGGTCTAATAACTACATAATTTTACAAATTCTTAGCCAAAAAAAGACATGTATAAACACCTCTGCGACCCTTTGCGCTTACCTCAGTGTACCTTTGCGTTTCAATTTCAAAGCTCACTCAATTTACTTTATGGGAAAACCCGCTGCCCGCTTTAACGATATGCACGTTTGCCCGATGCAAACCCCAGGCTTACCCCCGATTCCCCATGTTGGAGGCCCCATCATCGGCCCCGGAAGCGTAAATGTCTTAATCGGCGGACTGCCAGCCGCAGTTATCGGCGATACCTGTGTTTGCACCGGCCCGCCCGACACTATTGTCTTGGGATCGGCAACCGTGATGATTGGAGGGAAACCTGCTGCTCGCTTGGGCGATTCCACGGCTCACGGAGGCTCGATTGTTTTAGGAGACTTCACTGTATTAATTGGAGACTGACATGGATGACGACAAAGCCTTTCTAGGCACTGGCTGGGGATTTCCCCCCACCTTTGATAAAGCGTCTCATAGTGTGCGACTTGTGAGTGCTGAGGAGGATATTAACGAAAGCCTACAAATTCTCTTGACCACTAGCCTGGGTGAACGGGTGATGCAGCCGACCTATGGCTGTAACCTGGACGATTTACTGTTTGAACCCCTTAGTCCGACTGTTGCCAGCAGTATTAAAGAACTAGTACGCATTGCCATCCTTTATCACGAGCCTCGCATCCGTCTCGATCGCTTGGGTCTCAATCTCGATGAGCAGTTGAAAGGTGTCGTCAACATTACGGTGGACTACACCATTATCAGCACCAATTCTCGCTTCAACTTTGTTTATCCTTTCTATCTACAAGAAGGCATTACCAACTTATTTTCGGTTGCAGTTGGAACAGCACAATTGGCTAATTCGTAATTCGTGAGGCAGTCCGGTGAAGCACTTGCTGTCTTCTCCCAAAAATTAAACAAAGTCAGATTTCATCTGGGTTTCCTGGTTTCAATCTGTAGCCTGATTTTAAAGAATTGGTATAACTCTTAAACTCGACTCTATTTGCGTTGTCTTGCTTTACGTTGGTAGCTTTCAAAGTCATGAACATCCGCCCCGAAAAACTTAAAAATCCATTAATTCGCGATGGGGTGAGCCAGCGCCAGCGTCAGGTTCCGGCCTTGTCACCCGACTATGTAAATGTCGATGAAAACGACTTGGCAGATTTTCTGGTCTTTGCGTATCGGTTGAGCAAGCAGGTTATCTATTACAAAGCTGACAATCAGGCTGATGGTGACTGGCAAGCCTTTTTTACTGGCAGTACACCCATACAAATCGCGCTGATCGGCAAAACCCGCCCTCAAACAGTCAAAGACCAGTATAGCCAGCAGTTACAGGATTTTCTAGACGAATTATCAAGCGAAACCCCGCAGTCAGACAAGAAATTTGAGAAGTTTGCGCCTTTGCTTGCTACTTGGGTTAAGGTGTTGAACCAAATCCTCGAGTGGTATAAAAGTTTAGAATCCTACACTCCACTGAAGTCCGTCATTAAAGGATTGGTCAAAACCAATCTGCGTGAACCTCTATTACGGATCTGGGCTTTTGAACAAGCCTATGTGGCAGCTACCGGAAAGGAGGTAAATTTAGCAAAATTTTATGCAAAGTTCAATGATGACTTCGATCTAAAGCTCAGTGCCCCAGTAGGCGATCGCACACCTTTCAACGCTACGTCCTCGAAAGCGCGAACCGAACTGGACGCTGTATTTCAAGTTTTATTTCAAAACTACTCTCAAATTATTCAACAAGCACCGCAATACTTGAATAGCAGCCTGCAAGCCAGACAGGATTATCAACCCTACCTAGCCCTTTATTTCGCTTTTCTGGAGGTGATGAAGCCGGCCAGAGATGACCTCAACCTGATGACACAGCGGCATCTCGACTTTTTTTACCGTGAGGTGCTGCGTTTGCCCGATCGCCTAGCCCAGGCGGATCGCGCTCACCTAATCTTTGAACTAGTCAAGTCTCAAATCGAATACAAGCTAGCTGCTGGGACTCGCTTCAAGGCTGGTAAAGATGCCAGTGGCAAGGAGCTATTTTACAGCCTTGATGCAGAAATCGTCATTCACAAAGCCCAAATTACCAGTCTCAAAGGTTTGTTTTTAGACTTACAAGCAGTCATTGAGGAAAAACCGCAGCGATATCCCGGTTTGTATGCCTCGTCGGTGGCGAACTCTTTTGATGGCAAAGGAGCAGCTTTTCCCAAAGAACAAACCGTCAAAACTTGGCTGCCGTTTGGTAATGACCAACGCGAACCGACAAAGTTAGGTCTAGCGATCGCTTCAGATGTCTTGTTGTTGCAGGAAGGTCAGCGCGTGATTCAATTCACGTTCTCCCTAAGCGGTTCGGTGACAAAGCTGGCTGAAGATAAGCTTCATGAAGTTTTTGAAGTTTATTTCAGTGGTGAAAAAGGATGGATCGAAGCCAGCATTTTGAAATCTGGCGATCGCGTACCTGAAGGTGGTACAGAAAAAACAGGGTGGAATGGTTCTGACCTGTCTTTGGCGATCGTACTAGCTGCCGATATTCCCCCCGTCTTTCCTTATCGCCCGGATTCTCCAATTCCCTATGACCCTGACATCCCTAACTTCCCTCTCAAACTTCAGCGACTAATGCCAGTGGTTCGCTTAGAATTAAAAACTCAGGTTCTCGTCGATAATCTCCCGGCTTACCACTATTTCCGTGATGCCAAACTGGAGAAACTTGCACTCAGTACGCGGGTAAAAGAAGTCCGCAATTTGGCGATTCAAAACGACTTGGGGGTCTTGGATACCAGCAAACCTTTCCAGCCCTTTGGCCCCAGACCAGTAGTGGGGTCAACATTTTATGTGGGCAGTAAAGAAATTTTTCAGAAAAACCTCTCGGCTCTCAAAATCAAGATTGAATGGAAAGGATTACCCAGTTCACTAGCAGACTATTATCGCGGTTACTATTTGAGCGACGATACCAATCCCCCACCGCCGGACTTTAACAATTTTTCTGCAAAAGTAGAGCGGCTGACCAAACGTACTTGGTCGTCAACAGGCTTGGTGAGCAATACTTACAATCTTTTTAATCCCCTAGGCGATCGCACCCTTGTAGATAGACCACCTCCGCAAACGCCACTACATGGGGAAGAGATTGATAACTTAACAACCTTTAACAATCAAACTAGTAGTGGTTTCTTACGCTTCGTCCTCAATCAAGATTTCTTACACGAAGAGTTCTTGAAAAAATATGCTGTGCAAACATTGGCTTCAGCTAAAGATTTTGCCGATGAGAAATATGTCAACGAAGCTGTCTACGAACAAGAAGATAAAAGCCTGAAGCGATGGCGACCAGGGGTTTCCTTAACTAAAGGAAAGGTAGCGCCAATTACCATTAACACACCTTACACGCCGGTCATCCAGTCGCTTTCTCTGGACTACACCGCCGTCGCCCCTAAACAGGATTGCACACTTTTCCATCTTTACCCGTTTGGAGGTTTTGCTGAGTTGGAAGGAGAAAACCCCGACTTTTTGCCCCAGTTTACTCATGAAGGCGAATTGCTCATCGGATTGCAGAACATCGATCCTCCTACAGGATTACCTTTACTTTTCCAGGTGGCAGAAGACAGCGCCGACACAGCTTTGAAAAAAGCCGATGTCCAGTGGTACTACCTGAAAGACAACACCTGGCAATCCCTTAGCGATCGCATTGTCAGCGACAATACTAACGGTCTGATTGCTTCTGGTATCATCAATCTTGCTATTCCCGAAGACATTAGTCAGGCAAAAACCACGATTCTCGATCCCAGCTTGTACTGGATTAAGGCCAGTGTGCCAGCGCGGAGTGGGGCCATTTGCCAAATCCTCGGCGTTCATACCCAAGCTGCACGGGTGACTTTTACCGACGAAGGCAACGATCCCAATTATCTAGCTACTCCCTTGCCAGCTGGCAGCATCGCTAAACAAGTCAACCCAGACCCTGAAGTCAAAATAGTGGAGCAACCCTATGACTCCTTTGGCGGACAAATTAAAGAACAGCCTGCTCATTTTTATACCCGTATCAGCGAACATTTGCGCCACAAAGGACGGGCAGTTACCATCTTTGACTACGAACGGCTGGTGCTGGAAAAGTTTCCCGAAATTTACAAAGTCCGCTGCATCAATCACGGACAGGTTAACGAACAAAGCGGCAAATTGGAAGAATTGACACCTGGGGCGATTACTTTGGCCGCGATCCCCGATTTGTCACGGCAGATCGCCAAGGATTTAGAACCCAAGGTTAACATTAACCTTTTACAACAAATCGAGAAATATTTAGCTGGAATCAGTTCTCCTTGGGTGGCGATACAGGTGGTTAATCCTGCATACGAACATATCCAGGTGGAGTTTCAGGTGAAGTTTAAGTCTCCCTATAATGCCAACTTTGGCTATTATCGCCGACAACTAGAGCAAGCAATTACCTATTTTCTTGCGCCTTGGACAACTGATACGCGAGCTGAAATTCAGTTTGGCGGTAAACTCTACCGCTCTGCCATTGTCAACTTTATCGAAAAGCAGGACTACATTGATTATGTTGTTGATTTTAAGATGCACCAAAACAATCAGCGGGATATTCAAGAAGCGATCGCCTCAACTGCGCGATCGGTGCTAACTTCAGTCTCGTTAAAAACCACAGGTCAAAACCACATTATTCAGGAATTTCAGGAAACAACAGCTGTTCCCAATCCCAAACTTGAGTCTGGTGTCCTGGGTTATGAATCTCTAGATAATTTGGAATTGTTTGAAATTAATGAGTAAAAAACTATATTCATACATTTACAGATGTCAACTTAATCTTTATGAAACGAACCACAGAGACACAGAGGACACAAAGGAAGAGATGAGTATTGCATAGCAGTCAATATGAATTGCTAAACAGACAAGTCTATCCTAATCCTCTGCTTAAACTTAAAAATACAATCCTTAAGTAGCAAATATAGGAATCTACTTTTATTTCTGAAATTATTTGCGTAGAGAGGGAACAGGAACAGGAGAGAACAGAGTTAGAGGTGTACTGAGTTTTTTCAAAAATCAAATATGAGTCTTATGTTCTCAACCGAACTCTTAAAAATCAAAACTCATCAACAGGATTTTTAGTTATGTTTACAATATCTAATGATGCAAATGTTCTGCGAAATCGCAACGAACTGAAGAGTTTATTCAAAAATAAAAGTCGCCTATCCGAAACCCATTTTGCTGAGTTAATCAACTCAATGCTGAACAAACAAGACGATCGATTTCATGGGCTGTGGCAGGAAGGACGAACCTACCGCAAAGGCGATGTCGTCTATTACCAGGGGGCACTCTGGGAAATGCAAGCAGAAACAGAAATCTGCGCTAATGAAGATGAAGCACCAGGCACAGGTTCCCAATGGAAATCGCTGCTCAAAGAACTAGAACAGAAAGTAAACCAACTTCAGCACGATTTAGCAGCTTTGACCAAGGCATTTACTGAGTATCAAGAGCAAATGAAATTACATCTGCGCCAATTAGTCAGGTATATTACATTACTGACCTTGGGATTAGCGATCGCTTTTGTCTGGCTGCTGGTTGGGTCTACCCATCACATTTTCACCGGGACGAATTGAGAAGAGGCAACGGAGATGGGGAGCAAAGGAGATAAGGTGCAAGAATTTAATGCAAGTTTTTCTTCTCTCCCCTCAGCCCCTCAGCTCCTCTGCCCCCCTGCCCCTCCGCTCCTCTGCCCACCACCCGAACGCACCTGAATTCCATGCTGGAATACCCAAGCATATCGAAGCGCAAGCCCCAATTTCCCGAATATTTGAATTTTCAAACCTTAAGGGATATCGGGATCAAACACTTGCAGGACTTGTCCGGTAAACTGTGGACAGACTACAACCTGCACGATCCTGGTGTGACTATCCTGGAGGTACTAAGTTACGCCGTCACGGATCTGGGCTACCGCAACAATCTAGATATCAAGGATCTGTTGGCACTGAATCCAAGCGATTCTAACAGTCAAGAGAACAACTTTTTCACCCTCGATGAAGTACTAACTTGCAATCCGGTAACAGAACTGGATCTGTGCAAGCGTCTGATCGACATTCCAGGCGTGCGTAATGCCAAACTGGAAAAGGTGACAACCTATAAGCCAGACATTTATGTAAACTTTGCTACTAGCAGTCTGCAATACACCCCTCCAGATGTTCAGCCAGAAGACAAAGCTTTGTGTCTGCATCCCCGTGGACTTTACACTGTTTGTATTGACCTCGACCCTGAATACAGTAAGAACGCCTGTGGGCAAATTTACCGTTCCTGGTCTGATGTCCTCGATGATGTCAAAAGCGTGTTGTGCAGATACCGCAACCTCTGCGAAGACGTTCGCGATGTCGTCATTTTCGGTGAGGAAGAAATTGCGCTGTGTACTGATATCGAATTGGCGGCTGATGCTGATGCCGAGGATGTGCTGGTAAACATATATGTACAGGTACAGGCATTTCTGTCGCCCCACTTGCGGTTCTACACCCTGCAAGAGTTGCTAGATAAAGGCAAAAGTCCCGCCGAAATCTTTGCTGGTAGACCTTCGACTCTCCATGATGAACCTTATGCCAGTCATGGTTTCATTGACACCGACGAACTAGCAGCGTTGACTCCGCCGCCAATCCTCCATACCTCAGATTTATACCAAGAAATTCTCAAAGTGCCAGGTGTCGCGGCAATCAGAAAACTGAGCATCATCAACTATATCAATGGTCTACCTCAGTCGCAGCACCCTTGGTATCTTCAACTGACCGAGAAACACCGTCCGGTGCTGGGGGTTAAATACTCGAAGGTCAACTTGTTTAAGGGCAACCTGCCCATTGGAGTTAATGGCGAAGAGGTTCAGCGTCGCTACAATGAGCAACAAGCTGCACGCATCAAAACACCGCGCGACAAGCATGAACTGGATTTGCCTGTACCGCAGGGCAGTTATTACAACTTGGCCGATCACTATTCGATCCAGCACGATTTTCCGTTAACCTACGGCATCAGTGAAGAAGGGCTACCCGAAACTGCTTCGGCGTTGCGTAAAGCCCAAGCCCGTCAATTAAAAGGTTATCTAGTCTTTTTCGATCAATTATTGGCGAACTACTTAGCCCGACTTGCCCATGTGCGCGACCTCTTTTCCTGGGAAATTGATGCAGTCGAGGGAGAGCAAGGCTATGCTATGCGATCGCCAGAGCGACAGTATACTTACTTCACGGAAGGTTTGAATTTTCCAGGATGGGAGGAGATCCTCGGCAATAAAGAGTATCTCACTTCCATCGGCGAGGATGTGGACAATCCCACTAGAGAAACTTACCGCGAACGGCGCAATCGTTTTCTCGACCATTTACTGGCCCGTTTTGCCGAGTCCTTTACTGACTATGTGCTGCTTAATTACCGCATATTTGAGACTCACCAGGATAAGGTAAAGCATGAAACCGAGACTTTACAGGACAAAGCGCGCTTTTTACAAGATTATCCAGCGTTGAGCCGCGATCGCTTCCGTGCTTTCAATTATTGCAACTGCGAAGAAGTCTGGGACACCGACAATGTATCGGGCTTCAAAAAGCGGGTTTCTCGCCTGCTGGGCATCGACGATGTGCGGCGACGGGATCTCTGCCATTATAGAGTTAAGCATGATGCTGGTAGTTTTACCTTTGCTGTGAACTGTGGCTTGGAGGATCGGTTAAAAAGTCAGCATTACTCCACCCAGAAAGAGGCTGAGGCTGCATTAGAGAAGTTTTTATTATTTGCCCTACATGCTGATTTTTACAAGCGCCTTTCTTATCGTTATTTTTACCACTACGGCTGGAAAGTGGTAGATGCAAGTAAAAGCGTTTTAGTCAACTACAATCGCTACTTTCCCTCCCAAGCAGAACGCCTAGCCGCTTTACCTGTGTTGCTACAAGAGTTATCCGTTCGCCTGGCTCAAACTACTGCGATCGCACCAAGTGCCGTCTCTTTTGAAAATTTCATCAGCATAGAGTTGGATGGAGAAGATCTGTATTATTTTCGCTTAGAAATTCCGCCAATCTCGCCCGCGACAGGTGAAATGATTACCTTTACTGGAGTGCAACGCTACTTTTCTCGCATTGCAACCCAGGAAGCTGCGATCGCTAGCTTGCAGCAGATTAGGCAACAACAAAATTATCGTCAAAGCCGACTGGGTGATGACGATATAGCCAAACGATTCACCTACTACGGGTATGCCTTGATAGATAACGAAGGGCAAGTTTTGTCTGACGCTGGGCGTTGGTTGAAAACCGAAGAACGCGAGATAGCGCTGAAACGTTGGTTCAGCAGCATCCAAGCGAACCAAAATCAATTTAAATTGGATGTAGAAACCACGGGTAAGAACTATTGTTTTGTAATTAAAAATAATACTGACAATCAAACCCTGCTGCGGAGCCTGAACTCCTATTCTACAGTAGATGCAGCTTGGCAAGCCGCCGGAGATTTTGCGGAAAACCTGCGTTACTTAAACCGCTACGTTAGTCCAGCCAGAGATCCAGCAGGTCAAAGCCATGGATTAGGAATCAAAGATAAAGATGGCAACCTGCTAGCTGTGGCGGAAACAGATCGCAATCCTAGAGAAATTTTTCAACAATTGAACTCAGTAGAGCAGTTTTTGCGAATTGAGAATGAGAATCAGCCGATAGCAACTAGCTATTCCTACCGATTACTAAACCGCAATGGCGATATCGTACTGCAAAGCATACAAGTATTCGAGAATGAAAACACTGCCCGCGATCGCTTTTACTGTGATGTGTTAGGCATCCTATTTGAGCCAGGCGCAATTTATCCCACAGCTACCAACGACGGTTTTGGATTTCGGGTGTTGAGTAAACCAGGCGATCGCAAAAGTGAAGTTGCTATTCACCCACACACCTATACTTCAGAACAAGAGCGGGATGCTGCGGTCAATGGTCTATTTTTGCTAGTACGCACTGCTCGCCTGAGTATCAGCATAGAACAACAATCGCCTGCCTTTATCGGTCAGGTTTGCGACCAAGAAAAGCATATTATCCTAGAGGGTACGCAGCGCCATGACACGGAGGACGCTGCCTGGAAAGAAAGCAACTTCTTGGTAGAACTTGCTCAAGAGCAGGATAATTTTCGCTTGGTTGATAGTGACAATGGTGTTTATGGATGGGAACTGACCAACGAAAGCAAAGACCAAATCCTGGCCAGCCACTATTACAGTAGTTTAGATGAGCGAAACCAAGCGATCGCAGCGTTACAGGCACGCAACAATGATGAAGGATTTCATGTGTTGGAGCATATTCTCCTACGTCCCAAAACAAAACAGCCTGCTGCGATTTCAGACGACTTTTTGCCCATCATCGTTACTGCGGACGATGCCAAAACCCAAGCGGGACAATCTTGTTTAACCTGGCAAGACCCTTACTCGTTCTGGGTGACTGTGATTTTACCTTACTGGCCAGAACGGTTTCGTGATATCAACTTCCGCCGATTTGTCGAACAAACCCTGCGACTGGAAGCACCGGCTCATGTCGCCCTGAAGATTGCCTGGTTGGATGTGCGCCAAATGCGGGAGTTTGAAGCAGCTTATCGTCAATGGCTAGAGCAACTTTCCTTAGAGATCTGCGAGGATGCAGCTTGCGATTTGACTGGGGCGCTCAACCGTCTGCTGGCCATTTTACCCAAACTTCGGAGTGTTTATCCCAAGGGGATTCTGCTTGACTCCCAGGAAAGCGGCTCGAAAGAGAATCCGATTATCCTCAACCAGACTGCGCTAGGAACTGCCAATGATTAAGGCTATGAACACCATCACCAACAATATCAGCTACCCCATCTTCACGCCTAACCAGGTGTTGACAAAGGATGACTTGAATCAGCTCGTCAATTATCTCGATGAGCAGAACCGATTCACCCGTGCCTACCTGATTGGTACAGGAATTGTTTGTGGCATGGAGTTGAGCAGCACCTATCAAACAGCGCAGGCTCAAATCCAGATTTCGGCAGGATGTGGCATCACCTCGGAAGGATATATTATCTCTGTTTCAGCGACAACACTCACTCATTATCAAATTGACCAGCTTGTCTCGGATGCTTTGTTTGCAGCGACTCCCAAGTCAGATGAAGTCAGCGCTACACCACCTCAAAATTACAAAGTCATAGAACTATTTGAGCAAAGTGGCAATTATCGAGTAGGTCTGCATCAAGCACCGGACGGTACTACGCGAGATGCAACGGCGTTCCAGAATTTTCTGAGTAACCAGGTATTGGTTGTGGTATCTGAGATTCAGGATGTGCAGTACGACTCTTGCCTGCTTGACTTCGATAAACTAAGCAAAGAGCGTAGCTTCAATCTCCGCTTTTTTCTGCTACCCCGCTCTGGGCCGGATACTGAGAAAGACTTTATTAGTGCTAATACTCTACTTGCCAGAGGGTATCAGATAGAGCAATTTCCGGAACCCTGGAAGCAGTTTGTCAATCAATATGGAACTCCGGCAGTTTTTGAAACAAGTAGCCACTTTCTCCAAGAGTTTGACTTAGAGATTAAGAACTTTAAAGATTTTGCTCCCAAGGTTCAGCGATTTGGTTATGTCGCAGCCGAACAGAAGGTAGACCTGACGAAAATTAGTGACTACACGACTTTTCGGGAGAACTACTATTTAGTTTGTACCAATGCGATCGCGGCGATCGACAATGCTTTCCCAAAACTTTTTCAATTGTTCTCGCCTTTTTTCTCTTCCTTTCACCCCGCTTCCAATAACGACTTTGCTCAACTCAAGCAACATCTCGAAAAGCTGCTAGCAAGCTTTCAGAATCAGGAAACAACGGTGTCGCTGGAAAAGGTCGAGGTTCCAGAGGCTCCATATACGCTGCAATATTTTTACGATTACCTCAGTCAATTAGTGGCTGCTTATTATGAATTAGCTGAGGCAGCCTTTGACTTGATGGATGACTGTACGCCTGACACCAGGCGGTTTCCCAAATTTTTGCTGTTGGGGACAATTCCCAACCCCAACCAAGGAATTCAAGGATATGCGGCAACTTCCGCCTATCGCAGCCAGTTCACCCAACCCCCAATTTACAACGCTAATCAGCTGCGCCTCAAGCAGGTGCGTCACCTTTATGAACGCCTGCTCAATTTGTGTCAACCAGACAGTTTCTACTTGCTGCCGTTTTACAACACACCGCTGAAAATCACGCCTAGTAAAGACCGCTCGGCAACACTCAGCCAGCAGGCTATCCCTTATTACCTGAACTACCCGAAAGTCTATCGTTACTGGAGCTACGATGCCTATCGTAAAGGACGCAGTGACCAGCATCCTGCTTATTTTTTACCCAACAATGTTCTGCCGCGTAACAAGCTGGTTTACCGCTTAGATGGCTATAATTTTTACAGAATTGAGGGGCATATCGGCAAAGCTACCAGCAATGCCCTCAAACGAATTCAGGAATATCAACAGCAATATAATTTGCCCTTTGATGTCATCACTCTTAAATGCGGCAGTCTGTCGAGTTTTCAGGATCTGAATGTTTCTGGTCAAATTGATGACCTAGAAACTGAATTCGGGCGGCTCAAAGATAAATTCCAAAAGCTTTGGAACAGAAATCAGGAATGGTCGCAAAATGTCTTTCTGAACACACTCAAGCGAGTATTCTTTGACCAACCGCATCTGGCTGCGATCGCTGACACTCAGTTAGTCAATCCCATTTTAGAATTGACTCAGTCAATGCCAGCCTATGAATTCGAGGCGCAAACGGACGGGAGCAATCCGCCTAGCAGATATCACCTCTTCTTAAAGAATAATGCAGGTATCCGTATTGCCCGTTATGTTTTCCAAAACGAAGCTGGTAATCCCATCGAATTCCTCGACTTTTCAGGGTTGACAGCCGAGCAAATCACCCAAGAGCAACAGCGGATTATTCAAGACCTGTCTGCCTACCTGACACTAGGGACAGTTACTTATGGTGTTGAGCGCCAATCACCGAGTAACCCGATGAGTTACCAGGTGCGGCTATCTGTAACAGACGAACTCGATTTGCCCATCAATGCAGCCACAAACGAACCACGAGGCAAAGCTGCAATTGAGTTAATTTCGCTAAATTACTTTAGCGTTACTTTGGAGAACAATCTGCCAATTATTAATCAGTCGGAGTTTCAGGACTTTGAAACCCTCTATAGCTTACTGCGGGATGTACCTGAAAACTACGCCAGTGAGAACAATCTCAATTTTAAGATGGGCGATCGCCTTGCCGCTGATAGTTTAGGCTATTTTGAACTGAAGGATTTGATAGAAACCTACCGGCAACGACTCAAGCGACTAATGGAGTTGCATTTGTTCCACAAATTTGCCCAACAGCATCCTGGTATGGAACACTTGGGCGGAGTTCCCAAAGGCGGCACTTTCATCTTAGTTTATGTAGATGGACAAGAAGTTGAAGACCTTTTAGCTGCCGATAAAAACTCTACCATCTATCAATTGCAAACTTTACGGACTGCGGCCATTCAAAAAGGTGCTTCCTTACCGCCAGCTGCGCCGGAAGAATCAATCAACAGTTGGGAATTGCTGTTAAAGGAATTGCAGAAGCGCAAAGATATTGTTGTGGCAGATTTTTGTCTACCTTACCGCTGTAGCAGCGACACCGCCGCAGTTAGTTACGTATTAGCCCGACCGCGCCCCATCGTTTTACTAGAACAAACAGACTTCTGTGAAGGTGATACTAAAGAATACGAATTCATCCTAGAACCGGAAGGTGGCACGCTCAAGGGAGAAGGAATTTTCTTTAAGGGACGCAAACATTACTTCAAACCCAGTAACATCACTCAAGAAATAGATTCCGAAGTTGCCATCACTTTCACCTACGCGGTAGACGACACCTTCGATACTTTAACGGTGACCATCTATCCCCTACCAGATGCGGGTTTCCAAATTGGCGACGAGTCAAACCAAACCACCCTCTGTGCCGACGATGCCCCCGTATCCTTAACGCCCAAGCAAGCAGGTGGCAGTTTCCGAGTGCTGGTTGGGGAACAGGATATTTCTGCCGATGCACTCGATACCCAATCTAATGTGCCACAGTTAATTTTAAGTGCAATACAACTGGGCGATGCTGAACAGTTGCAAGTCATTATTGAGTACACCATTACTAACGAAAATGGCTGCACCAACCGATTGCAGCAGCAGGTGATGATTTTCGCTCTCCCAGATGCAAACTTCCAAATTGGCGATGAGTCAAATCCAACGACCTTTGCTGCTAACGATCCGCCTGTATCCTTAATACCCAAGCAGGCGGGTGGCAACTTCCGAGCGTTGGTTGGGGAACGGGATATTTCTGCTGATGCACTCGATACCGAATCCCATCCACCCCAGTTCGTTCCCAGTGGCGTGGATTTGGGTGATGCCGAACAGCTACAAGTCACCATTCAGTACACCATTACCAGTGACAAAGGCTGCACCAATCAGTCCCAGCAGCAGGTTACTATTTTCGCCCTACCAGATGCGGACTTCCAAGTTGGCGATGAGTCAAATCAAACCACCTTCGCTGCCAACGATCCACCGATATCCTTAACGCCCAAGCAAGCTGGTGGCAATTTCCGAGCGCTGGTTGGTGAACGGGATATTTCTGCTGATGCACTCGATACCCAATCCCATTCACAGTTGATTCCCAGTGCGGTGAATCTGGGCGATGCCAAACAGTTGCAAGTCACCATTGAGTACACCATTACCAACGACAAAGGCTTTACTAATCGGGCACAGCAGCAAATCACCATTTTCGCTCTTCCAGATGCGGATTTTCAATTTGCCAGTGTGCCAAATCAAACAACCTTCGCTGCCAACGCCGCGCCGATATCTTTAACACCCAAGCAAGCGGGTGGCAATTTCCGAGTGCTAGCTGGGGAACAGGACATTGCCCATGCACTCAATACTCAATCCCATCCGCCACAGTTGATTCCCAGTGCCGTGAACTTGGGCAATGCCGAACAGTTGCAAGTCACCATTGAGTACACCATTACCGACGACAACCGCACCAACCGATCGCAGCAGCAAATCACTATTTTCGCTTTACCAAATGCAGATTTCCAAGTTAGCGGTGTGCCTAATAAAACCATCTTCTGTGCTAATGAGCCGCCGATATCTTTAACACCCAAGCAAGCGGGTGGCAACTTCCGAATACTGGTTGGAGAACAGGATATTTCTGCCGCTGCACTTAATACCCAATCCGAACCACCACAGTTAATTTTAAATGCAGTGCCACTGGGCGATGCCGAGCAGTTGCAGATCGCTATTGAGTACACCATTAGCAACGACAACGGCGACATCAACCAAAGCATTCAAATCCTCACCGTGCATCGTGTGCCTGTAGGTGACTTTCAAGCAGAGATTGCCAATATCCACACCCAAGGATTCTCAGTGCGCGTCTTTGACATTCAACCAACGGGGGAAACGTCTTTCAACTTCGTTTGGGAACATCCTGGTGGCAGCAAAGAAAGTATTTCTGGCAGCAGTGAGTTCATCATTAACTATAGTTATGATTTTGACAGATGGGTGACTGATGACGAAGTGCCCATCACCTTACGGATTGACACACCAGCCTCCTTGGGTAGCTGTAGCAGTGAGCCAATCACTAAACGTATTGCCATCCCCTTTGGCGGTGTGTTGGGAGTTAATTTGCTAACCATTAGTAATAATGTAGTCATTAATCGCACCCTGGTAGAGCGCGATGTCTTCGACGGGCTACGCCTACGCACCTTTAAACTCTCAGATTTCAACCCGAACAATCAGTACAGCTTTGAAGCGCTGACTGTGCCAGAAACGATAGGTAGTGTAGTTTTCACTTATACCGACCCTGCTAATAATGAACGCGTACTGCCAGCGGTAAATACTACACCCTACCAAATGCCCGATCGCTGGCAACCGTTGGTTGGTATCCACAAGATTAAGGTTCAAGCTTTCAAGGAAGTAAACGGTGTTCGTGTGGAAGGCACAGATGCCACCGTGATTTTTCGCATCAATGACAGTGAGCCTAACACAGACACCCCAACCAACCCAGAATCGCCTACACTGCTCAACCGCCTGCGCTTGATTTTACCGACTGGCAAGGAGATTACTATAGCCAAAGCTAATAAATCCTTGGTTAACTTCTACCACCGTGCGAGTAATGAGTACAAACTTAAACTGACCCAGGTAATGGCTATGAGTGCGATCGCTCTCCTTTTTCTACTGGGGTGGGGTTACTCATCATCAAGACAGCCTAGGAACCAAATGAACTCAGCGCCACCGTCGAAACCCATAACCTCAAGTGAATTGATGAATTAGGCTTTGGCCGAAGAAGCGCAGGGGCATAAGGCAGGAGGAGGTAGAAAGAAATGGAGACTAGGGAGTTTGAACCTCTGAGATTAGCGAATGAACCTCCGAGATTAGCGAACGAACCTCCTAGCCAATATTTCAAGTTCTAACTCTTCTCTGCCTTCTGCCTGCTGCTGCTAACAAAACACTAAAACTTATATATGAGTAAACAACGACACATCATCGGCCGAACTGTACTAGAGCTTGATACTGGGAATTTGGCAGATGTCTGGAGCTTACAACAAGACGTAAGCCGCTTGCTCCAGCAGCAAATCGTGCCCGAAATGGAGCGCCTGTTCGACCAACTGGTGGGGGACGATCGCGTCGTCCGGCTGGATCGGGTAGTTGTGGAAGTAGGCTCAGTCGATCGCCGCTTTTTGGCAGATGAATTTGTACAAAACCTGCTGGCGACTCTGCACCAAAATCTAAGCGATCGCCTCGCAAATCTGCTACTAGATACTGAAACTATCACTCGCGATCGCACTGGCGCAGATTGGGAAGTATTGCTGTATTTTTTACAGTATGGTCGCCTGCCCTGGTGGGTATCATCTGGGGACTGGCAGGCTTGGTTCCCCCGCTGGGAAGCCGTGATGCAGACTGAAACTGCTTGGCGGACACCTTTGCAGGAATTGCTGGCGACCAACCAGGGAGTGCGGCAACGCCTAGTGGAGCAGTTGCCAGAATTTTTCCGACACCAATTAATATTGCAGGTGCAGCCCGCTTGGACGCTCTGGGCTACCCTACTGGCGCAAGCTCAGCAGCTGATACAGTCCCTAGAACTGAGCAGTAGTGCCGTCCGGTATTTGGATAGGCAAGCTTGGCTGTTACTTTTGAGTGAAATTGCCCCAGATAACGCACAAGAAAGACCCTTCCCAGCCGCTACCTGGAGCCGTAACTGGCTAGCCCAACTAGTGCAAACTTGGCAACAAGAAGCACTGATTGAAGAGCAACGTCTACGCACCAGTATCGAAGCACTACCAATTGCCCAAAGATCCCTTTGGCTGACTGCGCTCGACCAAGTGCCAAATTTGACACCAACTCAGGACTCTGAAAACCTGAGCCGCGATCGCCCTAGGACGGATTGGGAAGTATTGCTGTACTTTTTATCTTATGGTCGTCTGCCTGGAGGACAGCCATCTGAGGACTTGCTAACCTGGTTACCCCGCTGGGAAGCTATTATGCAGTCTGAAACCCACTGGCAGCAACCTTTACGAGAATTACTCACGACCAACCCAGCAGCGCGACAGCGATTAATCGCTCAGTTACCGGAAGCTTTCCGGCATCAGCTAGTATTGCAGTTACAGCCAGCCTGGACGATTTGGCACATCTTAATGACCCAAGCCCGAAGAATAATGCAATCTCTGAGCCTGAATAATGACACCTGCGAGCAATTACAGCAGCAGGCTTGGTTACTGCTTTTAGCTGAAATCGGTTTAGATAACGCGTCAGGACAAACCTTCCCGGTCGCTAGCTGGACTCGCAACTGGCTAACCCAACTAGTGCAAATTTGGCAATTACAAGCACCGGATATGTTTAATCTGTTAACTGAAACTTCTCGCCCCGTTGAAGAAGCAGAACCGATACAGAACAGACATTCTGATTCCCAGGAAACCTCCGATCGCCAACACCTACGTACTATCATCGAAGCATTACCAATTGCTGAAAGCCCCCCATGGTTGACGGCACTCAACCAAGTGCTATCGGCTGATACGACCAAGCGATCGCTAGAACTGAGGGAAGCTGCAACCTCGCCGATAAACGAAATATCTCCAGAAGAGGAGACCGCGGGATTGTTTGTCAACCAAGCTGGACTGGTGCTGTTGCATCCGTTTTTACGCACCTATTTTGACGAAGTTGGGCTGTTGAATGGCGAATCTTTTCGTGATGAATCGGCACAGCAAACGGCGATTTACCTGTTGCATTACTTAGCTACCAAGCAAACCGATGTGCCAGAATACGAATTGGTGCTGCCCAAATTGCTCTGTGGCTGGTCGCTAAACGAGCCAATGTCCCGCGGGCTAGATTTACCCGCAACCGCCCTAATAGAAGGGGAATACCTACTGCAAACAGTAATTGACTATTGGCAAGCCTTGAAAAGCGCCAGCCCCGACGGTCTGCGTGAAGGCTTTTTACAGCGTGCAGGCAAACTTACCCGCAGCAATGATGGCAACTGGAAAGTTCAGGTAGAGCAACAGCCAATTGATATCTTGCTGAGTCGTCTCCCTTGGGGAATGAGCATGGTGAAGTTACCCTGGATGGAAGATATTCTGATTGTGGAATGGCATTAGCCGACAACACAGCCAAAAACGACTACTTTTCTGCCCAAGGAAAACCCCATGAAACGCCGCGAAACCCAAAAAAGCACACATCATCAGCCAGCGACGCGATCGCTAAAGCCTTTTTTCGGGGCAGCGGCGGATCGGGTATTCTTTGCAACAGAAAAGGCCCAGTCTACACCCTTTTTCCCAGCAGAGAACTTCAACCAGCAACAGGCAACGCCAGCGGTGCAGCGGATGCCAGCGTTTGAGAGCGAAGTCAATTCCAACGGAGCAGCCCTTGTGCAACGCCAAACTGACATGGGAAGCGAACTGCAAGACAAAGAATCCGTGCAACGACAGGTGCAGGAAGAGAAGCCTATCCAAACAAAAGTGGATGGTAACCAGCCTGCCGAAGTCACCTCATCCCAGATGCAGCAGCCAAACAACACCGGACTGCCCGATAACCTCAAAGGCGGGATTGAAAACCTCTCCGGCATCTCGATGGATGATGTGAAAGTCTACTACAATTCAGCCAAACCTGCCCAAGTGCAAGCGTTGGCGTATACGCAGGGGACAGATATCCATGTAGCACCAGGGCAGGAAAAGCACTTGCCCCATGAGGCATGGCATGTGGTGCAGCAGAAGCAGGGAAGAGTGAAACCCACGTTGCAGGCTAAGGGTGTGGCGATTAATGATGATATGGCCTTGGAACGCGAAGCGGATGCGATGGGAGATAAAGCTTTCCAGAGGAAACAAGACCACACAGCAAAGACGAGTCGATTAGGTGCGTTTAACCGACGAGAAGAAAGCCCGATGCCGTTGTGGAACCAACCAGTGCAAAAAGAAGTAAGTAAGGACGTGATTCAAAAAAGGACACGTATCGAATACGATCCCCCGCAAAATTTCAGCTATCACGATCCAGCCGCTGGCTTAGCTGGTGTAGGGCATTTCCCCGCGATTAATGCTCAAACTCCTGTTGGTCGAAGCGTCCACGCAGAATTGGATCTAAACGATCCAGTTCAGGGTTCAGGGGTAGGAGGGTTAATTCCAGCAGCTTTAATGGCGAGTCTGAGTGCAAATTACCCAGGTATTAACTGGGTACAAGGGCATTTGCTCAACGCCAACTTAGGCGGCTTAGGAATCGCAAGCAACTTAGCTCCGATCACACACGACGCGAATATGCACCAATTGTGGGTTGTTGAACAGCCTGTAAAGCGTTTGCTTTATAATCAACCTGGAGGGAATTATCAACTGGCAAATGCGGGATATGTCGAGTACAACATAGTTGCTCAACCTCTAAACCCTGCTTTAAACTCGTGGCAACCGGATGTCAATTATCAATGCTCGTGGCGTAATCAACTCCCTCAAGCGATGCCTCCAGCACCTGGTGCTGCACCGCTCTGGACACCATGGCAAACTCACACTGTTAGCTCCATCTCGAATCAAACCCCTGTAGGAGTACCCCCAGCATGGAATCCATTTGGGGCTGGTATGGGCGTACCACAAGGCGGAGGTGGCGTAGTGAATGTGGCTTTTTGGAATATCGCACATGTGACACCTGCGTTCATACATGCAATAGGAGGTATGCCAGCATGGGCCCCACCCGCCCACGCACAACAAGTCATAACGCAACCCGGAGCCGCTGTAAACACGCTCAAAATTGTCGGATGGCAGTTCTAGAACTACCAAAAGTCCAGACAACGGGTAACGGAAAAACGAACCACGTTCGCTCTTAGCGTTCCCGAAGGGTAGACACGAAGGACACGAAGGAATAAATAAGCCGTCTGTCTAATGCACCCTCCTCCTACTTTTCTGCACAAGGGATAAGCCATGAAAACCAGCGAAACCCAAAAAAGCACTCACCATCAACAAGCAGCCGAATCTGAAAAGCCTTTTTTCGGGGCAACGTCGGAGCGGGCATTCTTTGGGGCAGAAAGGGCACAGCCTACACACTTTTTCCAACCAAAGGCATCCTCGCCGTCAGCCGTTCAACTCAATGTCAACAGTGATGAAGAACTAAAACAGGAAGGATTGGAGGAGACAGAAACATCAACGGTGCAGCGCCTACCTGCCTTTGAAAGTGAAAACAACCAGGTGCAAGCACATAGGGAACATCCCCTTTTGCAACTGCAACGGCAACTCGGCAATCGGGTAGTTACGCAGATGATTCAGGCAAAGCTGACGGTTGGTAAACCGAATGATGTTTACGAACAAGAAGCCGATCGCGTCGCCAATACCGTCATGCGAATGCCCGATCCGCCCGTCCAAAACCAAGAGGACAAAAAAGAAGAAACTGCTCAAATGAAGCCTCTGGTGGGTATTACGCCATTAGTGCAGCGGCAAGTCCAAGAGAAGGACGAGCCTGTGCAAATGCTGCAACGTCAAGCCACTGAGGAGCAAAAGGACGAGCCAGTTCAGACTCTCCAACGGCAGATGGCAGAAAAGCAAGACGAACAAGCGCAGATGCTGCAACGGCAAGCAGTTGAGGAAAACAAAGACGAACAAATAGCAACCCCTGAAGTTAGCTCTAACTTAGAGGGTGATATTCAAGCCATGCGTGGGGGTGGACAGCCCCTCACTGACCCCACGCGTACATTTTTTGAATCTCGCTTTGGCTACAATTTTGGCGGTGTCCGCGTTCATACAGATACCAATGCTAGTGCAACTGCTAGCAATCTGAATGCCCAAGCTTTCACAGTCGGGCAAGACATTTTCTTCAATGCTGGACGCTATGAACCCCAAACTAGCCAAGGTAAATGGCTATTAGCCCACGAGTTAACTCATACTGTTCAGCAACAACCGCGACCCCCAGTTTCCAGTTCTCCCGCTAGCGTACAGCCACACCAAACTGCCCCCATTCATACAACTAAGTCGGGGATATCTGCATCTGCCCAACCAAATGCGATCGCCCAGCGCCAGCCATTAGCCATTAGTTCTGCCACTCCTCAAGTGCAGCGATTTGGACTTGATAGCATTCTCAATTGGGTAGCAGATAAAGCCGCCAATATTCCGGGGTTTACGTTGTTAACCGTGCTATTGGGACGCAACCCAATCAATAACAGGTCTGTTGAACGCAGTGCCGTCAATCTGGTACGTGGTTTGATGGGACTGGTTCCCGGTGGTGAGTTAATCTTTAAAACCCTCCAAGAATCTGGTGCCCTTGACCGTGCCTTTACTTGGTTAAATGCCCAGGTTCAACAGCTCAACATCACTTGGGATGGCATCAAAGCCTTCTTTAGCCGAGCTTGGGATGAGGTCGGGATTACTGATGGGTTCGAGGGTGCCTACGAAAAAATTAAAGGCATCTTTGCCCCAACCGTGCGCCGGATCTTGAACTTTGCCTTATCTGTAGTTGGTAAAGTGGTGGAATTCATTAAGGAGGCAATTCTTCAACCTGTTGGGCAATTTGTGAAAGAAAAGGTTCCGGGTTACAAACTGTTGACAGTCATTCTTGGGAAAGACCCAGTAACAGGTGAACCAGTCGAGCGCAATGCGACAAACTTCATTGGTGGTTTTCTAGAACTTGTGCCCGGTGGTAAAGAAACCTTCAAGAACTTGCAGGAATCAGGTGCTATTGAGCGCGCCACTACCTGGCTGGAGCAAGAAATTAAGCGCCTTAACCTGACTTGGGAAGGGATTAAAGCACTTTTCCAGCAGGCGTGGGATGTCCTCTCAATCAACGACATTACCAGCCCGTTGAAGGCATTTGGAAAGATTCAGAATATCTTTGGGCCGCCGATTAAACGAATTGGGGAATTTGCGATCGCTGTTGGAAAGAAAGTCCTAGAATTCGTCTTTGAAGGAGTACTCAAACTCGCAGGCCCGTTTGCTGGGGCGATTATGGGAGCTGTGAGACAAGCAGGCAATGTCTTTTCTCAGATTATTCAGAATCCCATTGGCTTTGCAGGTAACCTAATTAAAGCAGTGAAGCAGGGATTCCAGCAGTTTTCCAGCAATATTACGACACATTTGAAAACTGGGTTAATGGGTTGGCTATTTGGGGCGCTGGCTACTGCGGGAATTACCTTACCCCAAAAATTTGACCTAGAGGGAATTGTCTCCCTAGTACTGCAAGTCTTGGGCGCAACCTATGCTCGTCTGCGTGGCGTACTGGTGGGTTTAATTGGTGAAAAGGCAGTAGCGAGAATTGAGAAAGTCTTTGATTTTCTAGTAACGATCGCCACCAAAGGTCTTGCAGCAGCCTGGGAAAAATTAGTGGAATTCATTGGTTCCCTAAAAGACATGGTGATTGGTGCGATTCAAGACTGGGTTAAGTCTAGGATTGTCACAGCTGCTGTTACCAAGTTGATTAGCATGTTCAACCCAGTAGGAGCCGTGATTCAGGCAATTATTTCTGTCTATAACACTGTCGCCTTCTTCATGGAACGGGCACAGCAGATTTCCATGCTTGTCGCAGCGGTAACTAAATCAATTGGTAGCATTGCCGCAGGTGCGATCGGGACGGCTGCCAACTTTGTAGAACTGTCGATGGCCAAGGCAATTCCGGTAATCCTTGGCTTCTTAGCTCGCTTCATTGGTTTGGGTAACGTGGCGGAACCGATTCAGAAGACTATTAAGAGTATCCAAGATAAGGTTTGGGGAGCAATTACCAAACTGGCGAATTTTATTATCAGCAAAGTTAAGAGCCTGTTTGGAATTGGCAAAGATAAAGAGGGTGAGGCAGGAGTAACCGATCCAGAGCATGACAAGAAGGTTGAAGTTGGTCTAGATGCAATTGATCGAGAAGAACAGAAGTATTTGAAAGAAGGCAAAATTTCAAGAGAAGATGCTGAGAAAGTTGCGACTACTGTAAAAGCTAATCATCCAATTTTTAAGGCAATCACAGTTACCGATGGAGATACCAAGTGGAATTACCACTATATTGCAAGTAATGGCGATCACAAGGGTCAAGCAGAGAAGGGAAAAGTAGAAAAACGTGTGATACGGGCATTCCATGGTGCTGATGGCAATAAAATTTTAGGAATTATCGGACTCAAAAAAATGATTCCAGGCGATCAAAAAATCTTCCTTGCTAGAGGAAGTTTCGCTCAAGGCTTTATGCATGGGGGCGATCAAACCAGAAAGGCTAGCTTTGTTATAGAGGTTGAACTTACCTTTTCTCCTGAGAAGGTTAAACAGAAATTCACCTCAACTCAAGGAGTGCAAGATACCCAATTACTTGAAACAACAGAGTCAGTTGATGCTGAAGTTCTCACACTTTTCATTCGTAAACCAAAACCAAAAGATGAAGGTGGGGGATTTGAGTTTAAGACAATAAGTGGTGAAGTAGACATTACCGCTTATCTGAAAGAAGGCTACAAAGATGAATAATATTACTTTACTAAGCTAAGCTCCAAATACACCAGTGTTGAGACCACATACTAAGCCTGATTCTGAGTTTCAATATCAGTCATAATTAGTCAAAATTCAACCAATGCAGGATCAAACTCACCTTGAACCACAGACTCCAGCATTTTCAATGGCGATCGCACCTGCCATCCTCAAGCACGCCATTATTTCACCTAACCACCAAGATGGCAAACTCGTGGAATGCTGTTTGATTTGCCAACTGCCTCTAGAACTTTATCAAACTATTGAGAAAAACAGTCTCTTTAACTTCAAACCAGAGTTGTGCAACCAATCCATCACTTTCTCGCCCAACACTGAGATTACCCTCAAAGCTACTCTCCACCCCGATTGCCTCCCCGATTTTGGTGAACATGCCACCACTTCTGAAACCGCGCTTCAGTACTTGCAACAACTCAGTAAAACCCAACCCGATCATTCTCTGTTGAACTTGGACAACTGGTTTGTCCTCTCTGCTCATCAAGGTGAACTTGGGTATACTACCCTTTGGAAAACCCTTAACCCCAGTAAATTGGCGGCTGGAAACATTACTGAAGAGGAACTAACCCAATCGCTGAGTCAATTTCTTACCAATCTCACAGAAAATCAGCTTACCAAAGCCGCTGACCACTTTATTCAAGAACTTTTTAGCGATTTTGCAAATCCATTTAAAGTAGATAACACCAACCCTGGTGACAATCCGATTACCAACGCTACGATCGCATTTTTCACCAACGATGATTGGACGTTTACCAAAATCCAGGGTAAACCGATTCTGCAAATGGGTTATCAAGGGAAGAACGGGCAATGGCTTTGCTATGCCAGAGCTAACGAAGCCCCGCAACAATTCGCGTTTTATTCCATTTGCCCTACCATCGCCCCAGAAGAAAGACGACTGGCGATCGCAGAATTCATTGCCCGCGCCAACAACGGTATTGTCATCGGCAATTTTGAACTCAACTTCAGCAGTGGCGAAATTCTCTACAAAACTAGCATCGATGTTGAAAGCGATCGCCTCACTTCTGCTCTAATCAAACGATTGGTGTACGCGAATGTTATCACGATAGACCAATATCTACCAGGCATCTTGGCTGTAATCGAAGGCAGACTATCGCCAACCGAAGCGATCGCCTTCGTGGAAAGTAATGCTGATTTAGAGAGTGAAGGCGATCGCTAGGAAGTTTATTCAGGCGTAGCGTCACGCCCGACTAGAATTTCTAGTTCAGCCTTGTTTTCTGGTTTATTCTCAGATGCATTCTTAAACTTGAGGATTTTTGGTTCGTTACCTAATAAAGAAACTACTCCCGAACCTAGATACAAATGAGGTTGATCCAGTTCTATCTTCCCTGCATCGTCGATACCGTATGTGATCTTAATGTTTTTGGTGCTGTCGCTGTATACACTTGATTTAATCACCAAAAAACCGATCCGTTTACCCTCTGACGGCTGAACTTCAATAGACTTTTCTTTGTCTGGTTCAATCACGACATCGATTTTGTCATAGGCTTCTACAACTAATTCCTTAGCTTCATTAATCGTAGGCCCCCCTACTACCTGCACCGTTAGCGTTACATTAACTTTTGCCATAGTTATTTTCTTCTCCTGATACGTGAGAACGTAGAATTCATAACCTTTAATGTTCGTTTTAACTCAATGCAAAACACTCAAAAAATGATTTTGCAGAGTTATCTAATGCTAGTTTTTTTGACTAACATTACAAATCTCAATATCTCCTAATAAATTAAAATTTGCTCAATCTAGTAGCTGCTAATGACTGGCAATCTAAATAATAAATCATTAGCAAGCTCATAACTGATTTATAAACAAGGATTTACATCAGGCAAAAGTATTGCTTCAAGATTCTTACAGTATTTAAGAAAATTCAGAGTAGTCATTGCTCATTTTTAGCTTCAAATCGTTGATTTATAAGGAATGTAGATATCTTAAGAGTGAGTTGATAAATTACCTTTAATGTGACATCTTTTTAAATTGAACTCAGTAGCGATTTTGTACTAATGTCGATCGACGATAAAATATAATTACTTCTGCCATTTTGGGATAGTTTTCGAGCAGCCACATTGATTAGCCAAAATATTGCTGTGGAAAGGATATTTCTGCTGAAACCTAAATTTTTCCTATACCTAGAAGACTATTAAATTAAACAATTCTCGTTTACCTTAAATAATCTCAATATGCTAGCCTTCCAATTCAAACGCTCCCACAAAGCACCTGCTTCTCAAGAAAACCACGAACCTTTCTTTAAGAAACCAGGAAGTCGTGACAGTCATTTTTTCTCTAGCACAAAAGAAAATAGCGTCCAGACCAAACTTACTGTTGGCAAGACTGGTGATGCTTTTGAGCAGGAGGCCGATGCGGTTGCTAATGCTGTAGTGAATCATTCAGATAGCGATGTCTGGCGACAAGACGCTTCTCTTCGAGACGCTTCGCGAACGCGTCTACGCAATTCCCAAAATCCTGCGTCAAATGCGATCGCGCAGCGCCAAGAGGATACGGCAAACTCCCGAATTCAGAGACAGGAGGAACCCAAAAAAGAGGAAGTGCAAACGAAGCCGGAATTGCAATTGATGGAAGAACCAAAACAGGAAGAAGTCCAGACAAAACCAGACGTGCAACTACAAGAAGAACCGAAAGAAGAAGTCCAGACAAAGCCTGAGGCGGGTACTCAAACTGCAAACCCCTCCCTCTCTTCTCGTCTCCAAAGCAGCAAAGGGCGTGGTCATCCCCTGCCGGCTAAAACCCAGATCGAGATGGCATCTGCTTTTGGTACAGACTTTAGCGATGTTCATATCCACACCAACCAGGAGTCTGTCCAAATGAATCGGGAATTAAAAGCCCAGGCATTCACTCAGGGAAAGGACATATATTTTAACCAAGGAAAATTTGATCCGGAATCGGTTACAGGCAAACATCTTTTAGCGCATGAACTGACGCATGTGGTGCAACAGAACAAGAATTTGTAGTCAGTCAATGTTGCCAAGCAATTAATTTTGCAACAATGAGATAGTTAATTTTTTATAATATTTAGGGTCAAATCAGCAAGTTAATATTTCAAAGAGGTGTTGTATGCTAGAAACCTTATTTTGGTTAATTGTTTTTCCGTTCGTGTTTGCGTTTATTCTCGGATTTATGAGCTATGGTATAAGTGAGATTTTCAATTCAAATAAAGAATCGCAAAAATCATCAAATTCACTTTATTCATCCTGAAATGAAGCAAAAACTGTCAAAATAATTCGTAATCGATAATGCGTAATTCGTAATTATTAGCTAATAGAAGAAAGCTGCGATCTAAAAATTCAGAAATAAAACTTTTTGCTGAACTAACTCAAAGTTAGTTGTTACCCATACAATTACGAATTATTCGCTGGGTGCATCTCAGTTTTTATTTTGCAATGAGAGAATAGCTGTCATTGCGAGCGAAGCGTTCGCAATGACATGCAAAAAAGTGGGATGCTCCTTTATTCGATTGGGTGTTATTAGATCGATTTACCTGATTCAGTAGTTAGCGAACTTTCTGATGAAGCAGACGCAGGAACGGTTACAACCTCCCCAGTTGTCGATGTCGATTCCGGTTCCGGCGAGTCAAATTTAATTTCCCACCCAAAGAAATCTTTAATGAATGAGTTAGCCCAGTCGAATATACGTTCAAAAGGCCACAAAAGAATTTTCAGAAAGGCAAGGAAGAGTTCATCGAGTGTAGGTTGTTTAGTTTCTATCCACGTCCGAAAGTGAAGGCCACTTCTAAACCCAATGCCCCATACCCAGATAATGAGGGCAGCTAATAAAAGAAATAAAAAGACAACAAGGGTAATTGCTTTCTTAAAAATATTCCAGGTTTTTAGCGCAGCTTGCTGGTAGACAGATGAAGTATCTTCTTCTGAGAGAGTTTTCCATAATTGTGTTATTTCTTGAATAGGATTGTACTGTATAGGCTGAGAATCATCCCTTGTATAGAGAACTGGAAGGCTATTAAAGGATTTTTGACTTTGTTGAACCTCAGTTTCTGGCATAAATTTAGTCAACCTCTTAGTTTGATAAAGGAGGTAGTGCGTTGGAGAGACAGCGCCGTAGTATTAGCGTAGCGTTAGATTAACTTGGACTACAACGAACTAGGGTTTGAGTGATTTTGATCGTTATTTCGCAATAAATCTAATTTATTATGAAATGTTATTCTAAAAAATAAAATTGATATATAAATTAAAAACTAAAATATCTCGACAACCATGTTTCTCAACAGTTTTACTTCTAGTATCACCAGAATAGGCATAATGTGAAATTGAATCTGTTTTGATCTGTATGGCTTAAGTGGATTTGGCCATGTTTTAGTCATCTCAATCGAGCAATCTTCTGCACTCATCTAAGATTAATTAACCTCGCGATCGCCATAGTGGCTCAAAACCGTTGAGCTTATTATCAGATTGGATGGGTCATACCAAATTGGGATTTGATGTATTCCTTCAAATGGAGGGTAGCGGGTGAAAAACAGCCTGTACAAAGCCTTTTTTTATATATCTTAATTACGAATTAGTATCAGTCTTCTAAACTGCACATAGTATGAAGTATTTGCCTGATGTTCAAACTCTAGAACAAGGACTTAATTACCTGGCTCAGGTAATTAAGTGGCGTATGGACTATCACTTCAGTAGCAATGGGCACAAAGTACCAATGCCCAGTTCACCAGACGGATGGCTGACTGGCGAAACACCCCTAACTCGCTTTATTCACAAACACCAATTAAATACTGCCGAGCAACTAACCTTACTGATGGCACTTGCTCCTCATTTGCAACCTGATTTTTTTGATTGCTTGATTACAGCCAATTTACCTCAAGCTGGTGACTATCCCCAAATTGGTGGCTGGCGAGGTAAGGCTCATCGGGGCTTTCTCCCGACGGGTGAAACGGTGCTGTTCATGCTAGGTGGTAACCAGTTTGCCGAACGCCTGCGTCTGCAACAACTCTTCAGCGAAGAGCATCTCTTTGCCCGCGATCGCGTACTCTACCTCGATTCACCAACCGATGGTGAACCTTTGATGAGCGGTAAGCTAGTTATGGTTCCAGACTATATCGATTTATTTACCCAAGGGCACTTTTCTCGCCCTCACTTTAGCATCAACTTTCCTGCTCAACGCATCACCACGGAGATGGAGTGGGAGGATCTAGTCCTTAATGCTCAGACTTTACAACAAATTCACGATCTAAAAGCTTGGATTACTTATGGACCTACCATTCTTTATGACTGGAATATGAAAAAGAAGCTGAAATTAGGCTACCGAGCATTATTTTACGGCCCCCCTGGTACAGGTAAAACTCTCACAGCCAGTCTTTTAGGCAAATACACTGGCAAAGATGTTTATAAAATAGATATTTCTATGGTGGTATCAAAATTTATCGGTGAAACGGAAAAGAACCTGGCTAACCTCTTCGCACGAGCCGAAAGTAAGGATTGGATCTTGTTTTTTGATGAAGCTGATGCTCTGTTTGGCAAACGTACCAATGTCCGTGATGCACACGACAAGTATGCTAACCAGGAGGTGAGCTACCTGCTGCAACGGATAGAAAACTACGATGGGCTAGTTATCCTGTCCTCCAACTTCAAAAGCAATATCGACGAAGCTTTCATCCGTCGCTTTCAGTCAATTATTCAATTCCCCATGCCCAATTCCAAAGAGCGGTTGCAACTGTGGCAGATGGCTTTCCCATTCCAAGTTAAGCTGGCTGAAACAGTAGATCTCCCAAAGCTTTCGGCTGGTTATGAATTGAGTGGATCTGACATACTGAATGTAATACAGTACTGCTGCCTACAGGCGCTACAGCGAGGCGATGCAACCATTTATCAAGAGGATTTGCTCCACGCTATCAAGCGGGAATTAAGCAAAGCAGGAAAGATTATGTAACTATTTCGGTTGTATTGCAAATATCGGAAACGAGCGTTTTAGAAAGTATAATCACTAAAAGTATTGATATCATGTCGGTTTATCGTAATCTGCAAGAAACTCACTTAAACCGTGCCCGTGCCAGCCTCAGACAAGCGCTGTCTTGGTATGGGTATCTTCGCAAATCTGGCCATCTTTCATCTAACCCAGAATTATCGGGTTTGCTGAAACCAGAATTAGAAGCTTTGAACTCTACACTCAACAAATTAGACTCTAACGTAATTAGAATTGCGGCTTTTGGTTTGGTGAGTCGGGGTAAGTCAGCGGTGTTAAATGCTTTGCTGGGTGACAAGATTCTGCAAACAGGGCCTCTAAATGGTGTTACCCAATGGCCGCGTTCCGTGCGGTGGCAACCAGGGGGTAAGGTACAGGTAGAGTTAATTGATACTCCCGGATTAGATGAAATTGAGGGGGAGTCACGGGCACAAATGGCGCGAGAAGTAGCGCGTCAGGCGGATTTAATTTTGTTTGTCGTGTCTGGCGATATTACGCGTACTGAATATCAAGCACTGCTGGAGTTACGGCAGGCACAAAAACCCCTAATTCTGGTGTTTAACAAGATAGATTTATACCCAGATATAGATCGAGCAGCGATTTATCAAAATCTGCAACAATTAGGTGCAGTGCATCCTCAAGCAAAACCCCTGCTACCTGATGAAATAGTTATGGTGGCGGCGGAACCAGCGCCAATGGAAGTGCGGGTTGAGTGGCCTGATGGTCGTGTTAGTTACGAATGGGAAACGCCACCCACCCAAATAGACGAACTCCAGCAAACAATTTTAAATATTCTCAATCGGGAGGGGCGATCGCTTCTTGCCTTAAATGCACTCATCCAAGCGCGGGAAGCAGAGGCGGCGATCGCGCAAAAAACCATCGATCTACGCGAACAAGAAGCCGAAGACATCATCTGGCAATTTACTAAATACAAAGCTTTGGCAGTAGGGCTAAATCCCGTTGCTTTCTTAGATATCCTCGGTGGAACTGTGGCGGATTTAGCTTTAATTCGTTCTTTGGCAAGGTTGTATGGGTTGCCTATGACTAGCTATGAAGCCAGTAAGATTTTAAAAACAATTTTATTGAGTTCCGGTGGCTTACTGCTGGGAGAATTAGGTAGTAGTTTCCTGTTAGGTTTGGGCAAAAGTACAGTTGCTTTAGTCAGTGGTGAAAATCCTACTAATATTACTGCTTACGCTGGCAGTGCGATCGCTCAAGCAGGTATCGCAGGTTATGGGGCGTACTCTGTAGGTAAAGCCGCCCAAGTTTATCTAGAAAAAGGCTGCACTTGGGGACAATTAGGTGCTAGTACCGTGATTGCTGAAATTCTCTCTCAGGTCGATCGAAATACAATTCTGTATCGGTTGCAACAAGAATTAGGAATAAAGTATTGAGAATAAATAAAAATTGTTTTCCTCATTGTTACTGTTCGTGAGAGTTTATCAATTTCTATCAAATTCTCCTGATAATTGCCCTACATTCCTGGTTTGAGATGCAACATTGAGGAAAGGATATAAAGATGAAGGCTAGAGGTTAAAATTTCAGACTTCGGACTTCATCATTAAAGTGGACGGTGTTCACCACCACGCTCTTTTGAGAAGCGTATCTACACTAATAAAGAGTGAGCTTTCTCAAGTTTTAGAAGCTCAGAATCAATGTAAAACAAAGGCCAAAATCTCATGACAACCCTAGACTTAGTTCAAGCTGCTGTTAACTCCGGGACTAAAACTATCGAGGAAGCGATCGTTGAAGCGATCGCTGAAGCTCGTGAAACCTGCGATATCAATGGTAGTAATTCTGCTGGTTGCGCTGTAGCTTGGGATATCGTAGAAGAATTGCAAGCTGAAAAATCACATAAAAAGCAAGCAACACAACACAAAACTTCTTTAGATAACTATTGTACAATGCATCCAGAAGCAGTAGAGTGCCTAATCTACGACGTTTAATCTCGCAAATCAGCAATTGCTGATTTTGTGATTTGTTGAATCATCTCCAAATCTGGCGGTGGTGTTTCACTTTCCATTCCTAACCACAAGAGATATTCAATATTACCGGCAGGGCCAGTAATTGGCGACCAAGTTAAGCCTTTGTATTTCCATCCTAATTCGCAAGCAGTTTGCAACACCTGGAAAATGGTATCAGCTTGGTCGTTAGGGTCGCGCACAACACCTTTTTTGCCTACACGAGATTTGCCTACTTCAAACTGTGGTTTGACTAGCAACACTGCTTCTCGGTTAGCTTGAGTTAGATGCCATAAAGCAGGCAAAATCTTGGTTAAGGAAATAAACGATACATCCACCACCGCCAGATCGGGAATAGGATCGCTCTCACTATACAAATCATCGGGTGTGAGATGGCGTAAATTGGTACGTTCTCGCAAAACTACACGCGGATCGTTTCGCAACCGCCAGTCAACTTGTCCGTAACCAACATCAATACCATAAACTAGCTTTACCCCAGCTTGCAGCAAACAATCGGTAAAGCCACCAGTAGAAATGCCGCCATCTAAGCAGATGCGTCCGGCTGTGGGAATAGCGAAGAATTTTAACGCTTTGGAGAGTTTCTCACCGCCTCGAGAAACAAAAGGCGATCGCTCCTTAATATTTATTTGAGCTGAAATATCAACTTCTGTACCAGGTTTATCAATTACCTGTTGATTAACTATTACTTCTCCCGCTTGAATCAGTCGTTGTGCCAAGGCGCGAGAAGAACATAAATTTAATTCTACCAAGAGTGTATCGAGTCGTTGTTTCACTAATTAACCAGCCATTATATTAATCTATTTTCCTGTTTTTAATGTTACGTAAATAAATGAAAGTTTGTAGTGAGCGTTTTAGCGCTAAAAAAAAGGGCTAAAGCTCTAACTACAAACTCAGAGTATATTTTATATTTAGTTGCATCCAGCTTGCGATAAATTACTCTTCTGTTCCGTTTTATCTAATTGGGCTAATAGGCAATGTACGAATATCCGCAGGTACTCTCACTCTTGGTGTCCGTTGAAAGTATTCACGAGAGTAGTAATTTTGCCGCCCGCTATTATCTACAAACTGGGTATAACCTTGCAACATTACTTCTGTGCCAGTGCTGGAAAATGTTAAGAAAGAATTGGCGAAACTTTTATTGTAGTTAGCTGTTGCATATTTATGGTTAGAGTCTTGGACATTAAGACCATAGGTAACTAATGATGTGGTTCCCCAATCACAATCTGTAGGATGGCATTGACCAAATACTTGAATATTTAATTTATTGCCACCAGCGGAGGTGATTACCAAACGAGTTACACCACGAGTATTGGCATCTTTATTCACCCAAGTACCAATAAAATCAGCGGGTGCAGCCATAGCAGGACTAACTAAAGCGGCAGTTAAAGCTGCACTAGCAGCAGCAAGAGTCAAAGAACGTTTCAACATTTTAGTAACACTCCATTAGTAGTAATTGTTTTTGGCTTTGTAGTTGTTAATTAAATACTTAGTAAGTGAATCCCTGATATTTTTTGAAAAATCGATAACTGTATTAGTCTGCTTTGATAGTGCTTAACAAAAAAGCCTTCTGCCCTTCGGGTTCGCCAGTCACCTGCGGAGGGAAACCCTCCCGCAGCGCTGGACTCATACCATTTCCCAAAAATAATGATACAGATCCAAACCCAGAAACTTAGACTAAATGGGACTTTCTTAATTACGAATTACGAATTACGAATTACGAATTGGTATCACCTTCTGCTCAACGCCACTTTTCACTCCAAGCACCTGTCACATCAAACCCACCAGGAACAGAATTTAACTTCAATGAACCCCAACCAAATGTGTTACAAATGGGGCCGAAACCAGCGCCACAAACATCGCCGGCACCGTAACCATTAAAAGAACGGGTTCCTATGTGAGAATACGTGGAACCTTCCCAGTTACCATTGCCAAACCAAGTGGTGTTTTTTGGCCCAACAGTCAGAACGCAACGTAAGCCATTGCCTCTACGACTTCCTGTGAGGTCAGAAACTTTGTATTCATCGAAATATCCACCACAAGTCCGCGGTCTAGGCAAAGGATTATAGTTAGTCGCGTTCACTAATTGCCATTCTTCATTCCATGCACCAGTCACACGAATTTTTGAACCGAGAACTTGTATCTTCAGATTTCCGGGGAAGTTATTGTTAATGTCTTCGCCGTTACCATGAATATCAGAAGCGAAACCGACGAGGTTAGAACCTCTGTAAATAGCCTGACCAACATGGCGGTAGGTTGCACCGCCCCAGTTGCCTTCGCCGTACCATGCTAATCTGGGAATCCTAGTTTGTCCCGGTCTACCTTCACTGAATTTGACGCAACGGATACCAAATCCTCTACGGTTATCAAGCGGTTTGACAACATAAGTACGCACATGTGGTCCACAGTTAAAACTTGGTGCTTGTACCAACTGCAAATTTTGGAGTACGGGTACTTGGGCAAAAACACTAGTTGCAGTAGATAAGGCTACCATACTCCCTAGTGTGAAAGATTTCATTGTTAGCCGAAGCATGGTTCTCATTCCTTGTAGTAAAGTTTGTGCAGGCGTTTAAAAATGCCTGTACTTTCCCTATAAGTTGGCTTTTTATTTTTTATGCAACCTCGGCAAAACATTATTGAAATTTTTTCCACTTTTGTACAATTTGATAGCGATCGCTTCGGCTATTGGGCGACGGAATCGAGATTGCGGCGCAGTATCCAAAGTTGTCTCAATCACACGCCAAAAGAAACTTCTGAATCTTTTTGGGCATTATACTGGTATAAGTTTTGGCTAACTCCTGAAAATAAATTCCTGGCTAAGCAACATCTTGCCGCTTATCTGCAAGAATCCTGCTATTGGACATCTCAAAAAACTGTTTCTAGCTTCGTGAGTACGCAGTACAAGCTATCAGACTGTTTTCAAATCGCGATCGCCCAAGTTGATAAAGTCCTCAAAGGTTTTAATCCCAATCAAGGCAGTAGCTTAAAAAACTACGCCAGCATCATTTTTGGGAGTGTTATTCGTGAAACTTTACGCCAACGTCACGAAGTTGATATCTGTACTGATTGGAGTCTGTTGCGGAAAATCTCTGGGAAACGTTTGATAGAGTCTTTAGAGGATACTGGCTTATCGTCAGACACTATTAATGCTTACGTTATTGCTTGGAACTGTTTCAAAACCTTATATGTGCCAACCAAAGTTAGTAACTCTCGCCAACTTTCAGGGCCAGACAGTGAGACTTGGGAAGCGATCGCGAAAGCTTACAATTCCCAAAGCCCTCAGCCAACTAATCCCCAAATTTTAGAAAAGTGGCTGCTAAATGCGGCTAAAGCTATACGCAAGTATCTTTATCCCAGCCCAGATTCTTTAAATGTGTCTAAAGGTGGAGATGATTCTTGGGAGTTACTAGATAATCTACCAGGAACAGAACAACAATCCCTGATTCATGAAATTGTCGCCCAAGAAGAAGAACAAACCAGAACCACTCAACAAGCTGATATTAACAAAATCTTAGCTGCTGCGATCGCCCAATTAGAACCGCAAGTACAACAAATTTTGCAACTTTACTATACTCAAAATTTAAATCAGGACTCAATTGCCAACCAATTAGACATGAAACAATATACTGTTTCGCGGCGACTCACAAAAGCCAGGGAAACTTTACTAAAATCTTTAGCTACTTGGAGTCAAGACACTCTGCATATTGCAGTTACATCAGACCTACTTACAAGTATGAGTACTGTGATGGAGGAATGGCTGCACAATTACTATAGTGTATCTCCTCACTAACGTATGCTAGAACAGATGTTCGCGTCTGTTTTGCCGGGGAATAGAAGTCCCTGGTTGCCCCAAAAACAGAATTCCCCGGAGTAACCCCTATGATTAACACCATACTTAGTTTTGCTGCAACAAACTTGATTTTAGAAATCCCCGCAGCTACACAAAACCAAAGTCAATCTTTTTCTAATCCCACTTCTACTTATCAAGCTTATTTAAATGAACTTTGCCTGAGTGCTGTTTTGCCTTGGTTAAAAGAGGATTTCACACCCCAAGCAAAGGTTTGGCCGACTACCACTGCTTTACCCAGTTTTTGGGAACTGGTGAGTGGAACCGCAATCACACTAGACGCAACTAGATTTATCTTGGTTCCCAGTGAAACTATTGATTTAAGTGAATTACGCGTCCCCCAAGAATGGGTAGATTTATCTAGTTGGGCTGGCGATTATTACTTAGCAGTGCAAGTAGAACCAGATGAAGGCTATGTCAGGGTTTGGGGCTACTGTACCCACGCACAACTTAAAACTAAGGGCAATTATGATGCAGGCGATCGCACTTATTCCCTGGATGCTACCGATCTTATCGCTGACATCAGTGTGTTAGCTGTGGCACGGGAATTTTGTACCGATGAACCTACACGCGCCACAATTCCCCAGATGCCGAGACTACCACAAGAACAAGCACAAAACCTAATTGTCCGCCTGGGAAAGTCGGAAATCATTAGCCCTCGCTTGGCTATCCCTTTTCAATTGTGGGGGGGATTAATCGAACATGGCGGCTGGCGGCAAAGCTTATACGAACGACGTTTGGGATTACCAGAACAGCGATCGGTTATTGAATGGTTGCAAAGTGGTGTTTCTGGAATTGCGGAAGCTATCGGTTGGGGACGATTGAATCTGCAATTGAGTGCTGCTGGGGCGCGGAGTGTAGAAGAAATACAACCAGGGGTAACTCTATCACGACAGTTGGCGATCGCAGGTCAATCATACGAACTGCTAATTACACCACAAGGTAACCCAGACGCACGATATTGGCGCTTTGAGTTGCATAACACTACTGTAGGTGCAGCCATTCCTGGTGGTTTTAAACTAAGACTACTCACCGAAGATTTACAGCCTTTCCCTAACAACGAAGATATCGCCACAACTGCTGTAGAACAACTTTACGTAGAAGTTGCCTTAGAAGCAGGAGAAGGCATAGTCTGGGAAATAGAACCTCTTCCGGAGAATTATGACCGAGAAATTCTCAAATTTTAAGCTTTGTATTTATCTGGTTTACATATAGTGTGGTTAAGGAACCATTCTATGAAATCCACCGCAAAATAAAAGTCATGAGAAAAAAACACAAACAACAAATGCGTATATGGGCAATGTTGTGTCATATCTCGGCTTTATTAGCGTGGATATTGTTGTTTTCTTTGGTATTTCTTGGTATTCCTCTGTATTTGCCGCTGAATATTATAGCACCACTGTTGATTTGGCGATTCAAAAAATCTAAATATCCCTGGATTGATTTTCAAGGCAAAGAATCTTTAAATTTTCAAATCTCATTGACTTTTTATATTTTAATTCTAATAGTTATATCTTTAGTAATAGTTTTAGCTAGCTTTGGTATCGCAGTGATTACTAATGGTGCAGTAGATATAAAAACAATTCTAAATAGTTTATTATTAGTTTGGATGTGGCTAATTGTAATATTAATGTTATTCCAATCATTGTTAGGAATTTTTGCTGCTAAAAAGGCGTACAAAGGAGAACATTATCGTTATCCTTTGACAATACGATTTTTGTCATAAAAAACAATTAACTTTTTTGGGTAAGGTAATAATTACAATCAGTACAGGAGTAAAAATGATATGATTGGTGTGGCGATCGCTGGCACGGGATTTGGTCAAAAAGTCCATATTCCTGGATTTCAAGCACATCCTCTGACCGAGGTAGTTGCGGTTTATCATCGAGATATCAATAAAGCCAAGGCAATAGCAGCAGCTAATAATATTCTCTACGCCCGCGACACAATTGCAGATATTGTTAGCATACCAGAAGTACAAGCAGTCAGCATTTCTACACCACCATTTTTGCACTATGAAATGGCAAAAACAGTGCTGCAAGCTGGCAAACATTTATTACTAGAAAAACCCGTAACTCTCAATGCATGTGAGGCTAAAGAACTGTATCAATTAGCGAAAGATAAAGGTGCGATCGCCACTGTAGATTTTGAATTTCGTTTTGTGCCAGGATGGCAATTATTTTCGGAACTTTTGTCAGCAGACTATGTGGGAAAATTGCGTCTAATTAGAATTGATTGGTTAGGTTCTTCGCGCGCAGATACTTCCCGTCCTTGGAACTGGTATTCTTCCCAAGATAAGGGAGGCGGTGCATTGGGTTCGTTGGGTTCCCACGCCTTTGATTACATTTACTGGCTATTCGGACCAGTACGCAGATTAAACGCTTATTTGAGTACTGCTATCTCTGCACGAGTCGATCCTGCTAGCGGCGAATTAAAACCAGTGGATACTGATGACAACTGTCTGCTGTCGCTGGAATTGGCAGACGGAACACCTTGTCAAGTTACCATCAGCGCTGTTGTTCAGGCATCTAGGACGCACTGGGTAGAAGTGTATGGCGATCGCGGTACTTTAGTTTTAGGCAGTGAAAATCAAAAAGATTACATACATGGATTTCGTGTTTGGGGTTCCCAGCTAGGTAAACCGCTGACAGAAATTGAAATACCCAATCGATTGATGTTTCCCCAACATTATACTGACGGACGTATTTCTGCATTTATCCGTGTAATAGACCAATGGGTAAAGGGAATTGAAAGCCAGCAACAAACAGTACCATCGTTGCAACAAGGAGTTTATTCTCAGCTATTGATGGATTTATCCCATAAATCCCACGAAACCACCAGTTGGGTAGATGTACCCAGCTTGGACTCTTACCTTGAAAGCTAGTAGCAGAAAAGGGAGTCAGGAGGCAGTAGTCATTGCAGTGCTGAGCAATGAGTACTGAGTAAAACAGAACTCAGCACTATTGAATCATTTGGTGCTTAAAAAGCTACGGCTTGAGCTGTACCAGCTAAAGGAGTTACTGTGTAAAACTTTGTTTGGCCTTGGTTAGATTCATAAATCTTAGAAAAACGGTTCAAAGTTGTAATGCCTTTAGTTACAATTTTGGACTCGTTGCTTTGTTCAAGATTCACAGGGGGTAAGAGCAAGCTAAAGGTGACATAGCCATTATCTCTTGTCTTATAAAGAGTCACCGTTACCAGCGTCCCAATTTCTGAATCCGTAGTACGGATCTGATCTCCCACAAATTGCAATGTCCGTTGCTGATCTTGATAGTTGAAGCGAGGCGTACCATCAAAGCTTGTTGTTGAGTAAGTGACGTTAACATTCTGCCCTTGCAGCTGATACAAGTTCGGCGCGTTCGTTTCCAAGCCATAAGATGGCACTACAGGTATTGCTGTTAATGCTATACCTAGTGTTAATGATGAAACTAAGTTTTTTGTTAGCATATCTCAAAAAGTGGTTGCTAGTTTGACCTGACTGTAATATTCGTAACTCAATTATTTCACAGGACTGTTGTCGCAATTTTAGCCACTTTACTTTAAAGCTAAGGTTAATTGTACGCATTCTTCATCTTGGCAAGAACCGAGTAAACACTTACGAGATAATACGGGCGATCGCTTGCCATCCACGAATATCTATAGTACAATTGTATTAAATAAGAGACCCTAATTAATCGACCCCACCTTATACGTGGGGTTTTGTCTTTTATTTGAGTGTTAGATCAAGCTCTACAACCCTTGTATTTAAAGGCTCTCAACTTTTTAAATATCGGTGAAATTACCAACATTGCAAAAAGTGCTGCTGATGATCGTGGAAAACCTTTAATAATTCGTAGTCAGCAAAAATGATTGAGATAAAGTTGAGCTAAGAGTTTACATCTATAACTTAGATATGGAAAATGTTACAAAACAAAACATAAACTATGTATATTTTACATCAGTACATATAAAGTTATGATTAACTACTTTTCCTTTTCGTAAGTAATTAAAAAAATAAAATACATAATATTTACGTAAATATTCGTAGTAAATATTAACTTTGATAATTTATTAGAGTCAATACGCAATGTTATAGATATAAGCGCATAAAAAAATTATTATATTATGCTTTGAACTTGAGTTTTTTTATACCATCTACGAATGTAATATAAAATGCTCAGTAATAACCGAATACCTCTTAAGATAGATATCTTTAGGAATAGATTAAATTTAGGATGATTTTTAGAATCTTAAAAAAAGATAAATGATACAAGTGTCAGTAATGTCAAATCAACTCAGAATTTCAAGAGAATGGGAAGAGGCGATTATAGATTGGATAATTGCTGAGATTAGAGAGAAAAATTTTATTAATGATAATACAGGGATATTGCAGTTAAGTGCTGAATACTCAGGTATATTAGCAGTTAACTTGTCACACAAGTTGTCGAGGAAAGGGAAACCTTTACCAATCGAGGTTGTCAAAATACCTCTTGTTAGTGAATTTAAATTAGAAATTAGTCAAGATATATTAGATAGATATTCGAGACTCATTATTGCAGATAGCGGTTGCATGAGCGGAAACAATTTTAAGAATGTATGTAACATTCTTTTGGATTATGCTTTCAAGCGTGAATCGCTTTTGTTTGTTTGCTGTGCTTGCAACACTGACTCCATATTTAAGCCTGATATTTGTCCGGTCTATTTTCCTTTAAAACGTTTGATGTTGCAGTTCGACTGGGAATGTAAAACTAACATCTGGGATAAGAGTACACAATTTGACCGAGAAGAAAGATACGAACTACCAGTCAAACAAGTAGTTTTTTCAAGCAATGGAACAAATGGTGTAAAGGAATAATTTTTGGATAAGGGAAAGAGAGTATGGAGATTAAAGTTGAGCGTCAAGCTACTCAAACAGAACTTGATAAATTAGATGTATATAGATGGCCTATTTGGATGAAAGAGCCATCAAAGTTTCCAGCATTTTATGAAGTAGCTGAAATGTGCTATTTTCTGGAAGGAGAGGTGATCGTCACTCCAGATTCAGGCGCTCCAGTCACGATTGGAGCAGGTGATTTAGTAACTTTTGCTGCTGGTTTATCTTGTACTTGGTATGTAAAAAGCGATATTAAAAAGCATTATTGTTATGCAATTCAAGTAAATCAGAAACCAAGTGAGGATGAACTCAAAGATTTAGATATTTTTAACTATCCTATTTGGACAACAGAAGTATCTGAGTTGGCACAAATATACGATGCAGATAAACTCTGTTACTTTCTTGAAGGCGAAGTTTTGGTAAATCCTATTTGGGGAGAACCAGTACACATTCACAAAGGCGATTTGGTTACATTTCATGCTGGTGTAGCTTGCACTTGGCAAGTAAAGAGTAATGTAAAAATCCACTACTGCTACTCCGATTAATCAAACAATATTCAAACAATATTTATGACTTATAAGTTGTTGTTCGTGTGCTTAGGAAACATATGCCGTTCACCCTCAGCAGAGAATATTATGAGATATTTGATTGAGCGAAATAATTTGAGCGACCAAATTATTTGTGACTCTGCTGGTACGTGTAGCGACCATGTTGGTGAACCACCTGACCAACGCATGAATTCCGCTGCTATGGAAAAGTTAAACATGTCTTTACAAGGATGTTCTCGTCAGTTCCATTCATTGGATTTTGAGAACTTTGACTTGATATTAGCAATGGATAAAGAAAATTACGATGATATCTTAAGTTTAGATACGACAGGACAATACCATCATAAAGTTCGATTGATGTGTGAATTTACATCAAAATTTACTGTTGAAGAAGTTCCAGATCCTTATTACGGTGGTTCAGAAGGATTTAATTTAGTCATCGATTTGTTAATCGATGCATCTGCGGGGTTGTTAAAACATATTATCGAACAACAAGTTCTTAGTTCGTTTGAGATGGTTCATAGTTTCACCTCTTCATAACTTGCAACACGAAGTTGGATTGCCAAGAATCTGTTCCTGCATTTTAACTGTGAACTTGTAACAGCCATCCCAAAAGACTTTGTAATAGTAACCAAGCATTTAAGCCAACAATAACAATAGCAACTAACCAAGCTAAAAATTTTAACCACACGGGATTAACAAACTCACCCATCAAGCGACGATTACTCGTAAATATCACCAATGGAATCACTGCAAAAGGTAACTGTAAGCTGAGGATAACTTGACTGAGAATTATGAGGCTGCTTGTACTATTTTCACCAAAAAGAATGATTGTAATCAACGCTGGGATGATGGCAAGCAGACGCGTTACTAAACGGCGTAACCAAGAAGGAAGGCGAAATTGCAAAAAACCTTCCATAACAATTTGTCCTGCCAAAGTCGCAGTCAGTGTTGAACTTTGCCCAGAAGCAAGTAAGGCGATGCCAAAAATAGCACTAGCAGCACTAACTCCTAACAATGGTGAAAGTAATTTATAAGCATCTTGAATTTCTGCAACATTCTGATTGCCAGAAAAATGAAATGTTGCAGCAGACACAATTAAAATCGCTGAGTTGATAAACAGTGCTAATGACAAAGCAAAAGTTGAATCAATTGTGCCAAACTTAATTGCTTCCCATCTTTTTTCAGTATTAGGTTGCCAATCACGGGTTTGCACAATAGATGAATGTAAATATAAGTTGTGAGGCATCACTGTTGCCCCTAAAATGCCGATAGCGATGTAGAGCATTTCTGGATTCTGTAAAATTTCTCTTTTGGGCAGATATCCCAACAAAATCCCCCCCATATCAGGTCGAGAAAACAGAATTTCTGCTGTAAAACAGATGCCTACAGTTGCCACTAGCATTGTTACCAAGGCTTCTGTATAACGAAAGCCTTTATTTTGCAGGAATAGCAATAGCAGGACATCTAGCGCAGTGATACACACACCCCATATCAAGGGAATACCGAATAAAAGTTGTAGGGCGATCGCACTTCCCAGTAGTTCTGCCAAGTCACAAGCTGCGATCGCAATCTCACACAGTACCCACAAACAAAAGCTTACTCTTCGGCTGAAATAGTCCTGACAAGCCTGCGCTAAATCTCGCCCTGTAGCAACTCCCAAACGTACACACAAAGATTGCAGTAATATTGCCATCAAGTTCGACAGCAAGATTACTGTTAACAGGGTGTATCCAAACTTTGACCCTCCAGCGATATCTGTTGCCCAGTTTCCAGGGTCCATGTATCCAACTGAAACCAAATACCCTGGTCCTGCATAAGCCAGCATCTTGCGCCAAAAGCTGCTGCTATTGGGAATTCTAATACTGCGGTGAACCTCTGGTAAGCTAGGTCTGTTTTCTGGGGGAGTCATTTGTTTTGCCGTTTAATACTTTCATATTTTTTTCATAATTTATTTTTTCATATTATTCTCATCCTCAGCAAACCTTAAATTTGATGTCTGTGAAAATCCAGTTAAATAAACTATTAGAGACGCACCATGGTGCGTCTCTAATACTACCTAAATATACAAGATTCAATCTTGAGAAACTGCAAATTTATTGCTGGATAAAGTCAAAATCTAGCGATGGTGAAATTCCACTTCTGTTTCTAGAATTGTGATGTTGTAGTTGCCAAAAAAATCGTGACCTAGTAATCCAATAGCTGCTTTTGGGGCAATTCCCACTTGCAGATTATTGGCTACAACTCCGCCCGCTGCCATAGATTTTATATTAGCAGTAAGAAATTGTACTTGACTACCATCAGCAATTTGGGCTTTCATTATACCTGTTGCTTGGAGTTCAAGCGTATTTGCCATAATCTGAGTAATGACAGTGCCAGTTGCACCTGTATCTACAATCATCTCAAAGGTTTTTTTATCATTGAAGGTGACATCAATTACAGGAGTTCTACCAAGGCGGCGTTTGATTGGAACCCGAAAAACTGTCTTATCTGAAGGTTCTGAAGATATCTTTGTAACACCACAAAGCTTTGGCAATTCAATGGTTCTACCAGAGGAGGTTACCATGAAACATGCTCCTGGATCTTCAGCATTTGCCCGATGGGGAAATGCTAAAAATATCAGCGTTGGTATTACCGCTATCAAACCTAAATTACCGATCGTAATCCAACGCCTCCAAGCATCTATCATGTTTTGTTGTTCTCCAAAATTTATTAATGTTGATAAGGAAAAATTAACCTAACTGGTATTAAAACGGGATACTAACTCACATTAATAAGATAAAAACATAAATATTAATAGACTTACTATTCACCAGATAAATGTTCAAGTGCCCCCATTGATAATGCGGTAAATCTTATTTATATCTTTATTGTGGATAATCTATCTATCGAGCTTTTGTCTTCTTAATATATTTACTAATAGATGTTTATTATGCTTTTAGCTAATTTCATATTATAAAATTACGTCTTACTGAATACATACTAACTGTAATCACCAATTGATAAATTGAAGATTGGGTAAAGATATGAGGAAACTACCTAACAGCTTGCAAAGATTCTCGAAATTCTGTTGTAACCTTTCCAATCTGCCTTAAAAGTGCTAATTCCTAAGCACTCAGAACTTTTTCAAGCTAGACACCAATTGGTACATTCCAGTTTTTATTTTGCAATGAGAGAATAGCTGTCATTGCGTTCGCGTAGCGTCTCGTAGAGAGGAGAAACGACGTAAGCAGAGCCTTCTCGCAGAGTAGCAATCGCATAGACTCGCTCGTAGTTGGAGGATTTGGCGATTACTTCGCTTTTCGTGTTGCAGACGCTGCGCGTAGCTTGCTTTGCCGCAGGGGTACGAGACGCTAACGCTCGCAATGACATACAAAAAAGTGGGATGCTCCCGACACCAATGGGGATTGCCTACAACGAGGGCATGAAAATGTCTTACCCTGATACCCTCACACCCCCACACCCCTACACCCATTTCAAAACAGATATAATATCAACCAAAATAACTGGGTGCGTTCTCTGGTTTCCACTTAATATTGCAACCAACACTCGGCTTTTGTTCATCTGTCACGGGTTTATCCGCCAAAACTGCGTCAATAGCAGCGCGTAAATCTGCACCCGTTACGGGTTTACCATTACTAGGACGACTATCATCCAATTGTCCGCGATAGACGAGTTTTCGTTCCTCATTAAATACAAAAAAATCAGGAGTGCAAGCTGCTGTGTAAGCTTTTGCTGTCTCCTGAGTTTCGTCATAGCATAAGGTAAAAGTAAACCCTAGTTCTGTGGCAAATGCCTTTAACGACTCTGGCGCATCATCTGGGTAATTCTTGGCATCATTAGCACTGATGGCAACGATCGCTAAATCACTTGTGAAATAATCTTTTCCTAGATGCACTAATTCTTGTTGGACGTGCTTTACAAATGGGCAATGCCGACAAATGAACATTACCAATAGTGCTTTTTTATCTGCAAAAGTAGCAAGTGAAGTTGTCTTTCCAGATACTACTTCTGGTAGATTAAAATCTGGTGCTTTAGTGCCTAACGGCAACATAGTTGAAGTTGTTAAAGCCATGATTCACCCTATATGTTGACTCCGAAAACGATTTTTGTTATCTGTATATTTTCAACATATCACTAAAATTTCCATAAATTAACGTAACTTTGATGTCTTAGGCATGAGTTCCTATACTTCTACGTGGTTGATAGTTTGGGTATTTTTTATTGAATTCTACTTGAGGCGCCAGTATCTCATTTTTAAGTTGTTTCGATTGATTACGGTATAACCAAGGTAACCAATACAGCGTTTTATATAGACACAATGGAGCAACGTCTATATGAGCTTTGATAATCTCAAGTACTCGTCTATGGCCTAAACCGGGCAAAACTGCTTTAATCCACCATTCCACTGAACTTGCATCACCGTAAACAAGTCCTTTTTCAAGGATCGCTTCCAAAAAAATGGGTTTGAGTTGCGATCGCTTGGCTAATTCGCATCCTTTCCAAGGATTTGCGTTTAACACGCGCCAAACAAAGGTAAATTTATGCTCGTCATCAAGTTGACGAACCCACTTCAGTAACTCATTTTCCTGTTTTGAGTCCATTTGTTCATCAGCGTAATCTATGGGATTAAACATGCTTGGGGTGAAGGTGTAAATGAATCATGAACTAGTTTTGTTAATCTTTAAATAAATAGCTAGTCAGATTTTTACTCTGTTAAATCTATATTTTTGGAACAGCGATCGCCAGCTTTATTCACTATACATAATGCTTCTTTATAGCATTCTGAAGCTGTCGCATTATGTCTGTAAATAAATGATATTTTATGAGCTACAAATTGAATATAAATAAAGAGCATTTTTTGATAATCTGATAAAGCATTTTAATATTGAACAATACAATGCAAAATACTCATACTACTACTGATAATAGTCCCTTACTGTTTCAAGTCTTGAATTATTTAAAAATAAGATAGAGCTTGATTGAATTGTTCTAAAGTATCACAACACAGCCCTTGGTTGTATAAGTTAAGTCTAATATTTAGAATGTCTTAATCCGTCTACTTGGCATTGCTGTTCGATCGAAAACTTGACTAATTGACGAATTGCTCTCAGAGGTTGTTTGAAAAGTGGTTGGCTGTGATTTTAGGCACGTGTCGATCCCCCCTAGCCTCCCTTAAAAAGGGGGGAAAGCTTCTTAAAGTCCCCCTTTTTAATGGGAGACACTGCGTTGCGCGGGTTGCCCGCGTTGAAGCAAGTGTCGTGGATTTAGAGGGATCTAAAACGTTTTGCTACCAACAAAAGGACTTTTCAAACATCCTCTCAGTGGTATCAGTAAACCTGAAGCTAGCACACGTAGATAAGATAGCACTTGCAACCTCCAAAAGTTAGCTTTTGAACTCATTATTCTTCCCAATTAGTAGATCTAGAATTACAAAGCACTGAAAGCAGTTCTTAGGTAAATATTGTGGTAGGTTGAATTGACACTATTTTTCAAACTATTTTTTCTCTCCGTACCAGCATTTTGATAAGTTAGTACATAGTCTGAAACAATAGCAGTTAACGCAAACAGAAGAGGGGATTACGTTGAGTCACCATCTAGATGCCATTGCACCGCACGGTGGACAGTTAGTTAATCGCATCGCCACGCCCGAACAAAGGGAAGAATTTCTCTCAAAAGCCGATTTTTTGCCACGACTGCAACTTGATGAGCGAGCGGTTTCTGATTTAGAAATGATTGCGATCGGCGGTTTTAGTCCACTCACGGGTTTTATGAACCAAGCAGACTACGATCGCGTGGTTACAGAAATGCGGTTGGCTAACGGTCTTGTGTGGTCAATTCCGATTACACTTTCGGTAGCAGAAGAAGTAGCTTCCTCCCTCAAGGAAGGCGGCTCGATCCGTCTAGATAACCCCACAGGTCGGTTTATTGGAGTTTTACAACTCACGCAAAAGTATCACTACGACAAGACTCGCGAAGCAATCAATGTCTACCGCACCGATGACGCTAACCATCCTGGCGTGCAAGTAGTTTATAACCAAGGTTCTGTACACCTTGCTGGTGATATCTGGTTATTGCAACGCAATCCCCATCCTCAGTTTCCTGCTTACCAAATAGATCCAGCTGCCTCACGGCAGATATTTCGCGAAAATGGCTGGAAAACCATTGTTGGTTTCCAAACTCGTAACCCCATCCATCGCGCCCATGAATATATCCAAAAGTGCGCTTTGGAAACAGTGGATGCTTTATTTTTGCACCCATTAGTAGGGGCTACGAAAGATGATGACATTCCCGCCGATGTACGGATGCGCTGCTATGAAATTTTGCTGGAACACTACTATCCCCATGACCGGGTGATTTTGGCAATTAATCCCTCGGCAATGCGTTATGCTGGGCCTCGTGAGGCAATTTTTCATGCTTTAGTCCGCAAGAATTACGGTTGTACTCACTTTATTGTCGGACGCGATCATGCTGGCGTTGGTAACTACTACGGCACTTACGATGCTCAATACATCTTTGATGAGTTTGAGCCTGCTGAATTAGGGATCGTGCCGATGAAATTTGAACACGCTTTCTACTGCACGCGCACTAAACAAATGGCGACAACTAAAACGAGTCCCAGCAAACCAGAGGAGCGCATTCACCTGTCAGGAACAAAAGTTAGAGAAATGCTGCGTCGTGGTGAGTTACCTCCACCAGAATTTTCCCGTCCGGAAGTGGCGGCAGAACTGGCGCGGGCAATGCAAATACCAGTCTTGGCCTAAGGTAACTTGTTAATTGCAAAAAGTATAAATTTTAACTTTACACTACAGACTTCAGCCCTTTAAGCTGTTAGCTGATGGGCTGAGAACTGATGGCTAATTATGAAGCGTCGGACTTTTTTACAACGGATTGGCTCGATCCTCGCGGTGTTGGGTGTAACTGAGGCTGAATGGTTGACTTTGGGCGATGCCTTCGGCGGGCAAAGCCTACGCTATTACCAAGCTTTAGCACAACCCAGCCCGCGCAAATTAGCATTACTAGTAGGCATCAATCAATACCAAAAAAGTCCATCTTTGAGTGGCTGTCTAACCGATGTAGAACTACAAAGAGAACTGTTGATTCATCGGTTTGGCTTCCAAGCCTCAGATATCCTGACCTTAACCGAGGAACAAGCTAGTAGGGAATTCATTGAGGCGGCTTTTTTGGATCATCTGGGCAAGCAAGCTAAATCTGGTGATGTAGTTGTCTTCCACTTCAGCGGCTACGGTACTCGCATCCAGCTAGAAAAATCGCCAGATACGCTGCAAAACGCTTTGATTCCAGCCAATGAAAATCAAGACGAGAACATAGTCAATTATTTATTAGAAGAAACTCTACTGCTCTTGTTGCGATCGCTCTCCACTGACCGCATTACAGCAATATTAGATACCAGCTATCATGCTCTTAGCACAGTCCAGCTAACAGGATTGAAAATTCGTGCCCGTCCAGAACTTCTAGCAGTTCAGCTAACAGCAACAGAACTCGATTTTCTCCAACAACTCAAAACTCAGAATTTCCTCAACACTCCTCTTGTGCTATACGCTACTTCAAAATCGAAGCAGTTCGCCAGGGAAGTACTATTTTCGGGTTTTAGTGCCGGATTATTTACCTACGCCTTAACGCAATATCTTTGGGAAACCACCCCAGCAACGACAATTCAAGTTAGCCTATCCCATGTGGGAAGTTCGATGTACAAGCTGGGTAGCAAACAGCAGCCAGGTTTATTAACTACTAAGAAAAATCAACAGGAAGTAGAGACATTACCTGTAACCTCCCTATTCTTAGACAACGGCGTTGGCTCAGAAGGAGCGGTAATAGCAATTGAAGAAGAAGGAAGAACAGCTAATCTGTGGTTGGGAGGACTACCTCCAAAAGTGCTGGAATACTATGGAGTTAATTCTCGACTTACTTTATTGACAGGAGAGCAGTTAGTATTGCGATCGCGTACTGGGTTAACAGCGAAAGCCGAAATTTCCAGAGTTGAAGGTGCAAGTCCCCCACAGATTGGACAATGCCAAGAAGCAGTTCGGGTGTTACCCAGAAATATTAATTTAATAGTTGCCCTAGACACTGGACTCGAAAGAATTGAGCGGGTAGACGCAACAAGTGCTTTTGCTGGAATTGCCCGCGTTTCTACTGTAGTAGCGAAAGAACAATCCGCTGATTACGTGTTTGGCAAACTACCACAAACTCCTAGTCGCTATGGTTTGTTTACTTTGAGCGGTGAGCTAATTTTTAATACTGCTGGGGAGGTTGGAGAAGCAGTGAAAGTGGCAGTACAGCGGTTAGCGCCAAAATTTCCCAGCCTGTTAGCAGCAAAGTTATGGGGACTCACAGAGAATGAAGGTTCTTCCCACTTGCAAGTCAAAGGAACCCTAGAGATAATTAGCGGCATATCGCCTCGTGTGGTGATACAACGCGAAACATTGCGAACTCTTGACGCTGGAACTACAACTAAAAAATCTCAAAAATCACTCAGCACTCCGATTCTGCCTATCGGTAGTCGGATGCAGTATCGAGTGCAGAATAATGGCGATCGCCCAGTATATTTAATCTTGGTGGGATTGAAGAACAACAGGACAGCGATCGCCTTTTACCCTTGGCAGACTCCCCAAGAGCCAAACAATTCAGAAACTAAACCTTTACTCAAACAAGTAGTTATCGCCCCCGGTGAAACCCTCACCTTACCACAAAGTATTACTGGATCTGAATGGATGATTTCAGGCCCAGCTTATGACTGCGAACACCAACTCATCTTCAGCACCTCCCCTTTTAGCGAAACTCTCAAAGCCTTAGAAACTGCTAAATATCCTACAGGAGAACAACAGCCCATTGGGCCTTTAGTAAACCCCTTAGAAATTGCCCAAGCTTTGCTGCAAGACTTGGATAACGTCAGTGCAGCCAAAGTTGAAATGAACGGCACAGTAGCTGAATCTTATGTATTAGATGTGAATAATTGGGCAAGTCTCAGCTTTAGTTTTCAAGTGATGTAAAAACAGAATTTATAGGAATCCGCTTTGATTTACCTTTTAAAATACAGCCTGACTACAACCTAATTCTCTCAATACCCCCTGAAGTGATGAAATAAAACTTTGAATATTTTCTAGTGTCACCACTGATTCACCACCAACATAGGTTCGACTAACTTCAACATTGGTTTGACCAACATTGACCATAAACCTAATGCTAAATTCTCCATCGTGAGGCAATGTTTGCGACAAGCCACTAGCGTGTCTACTTCAACAGTCCAGTAACTATTCCTTCTTCCCCCTCAATCACAATGTTATACTCTGTTGTTTTTCCTCTTGTGCGCTGGATGTAAACTGTAGCACCATCACTTTGAGTAGTCCTGCGTGAATAATTTTCAATAATGTCGTCAACAAGGTCAAATAGCTCTTGAAAACCATGACGCAGAAGGCTTTCTTTTGCGTGTCTTGTCGGTATTCTACCGTTGGGTGTAATGTACTCGCTCATCGCCTAGTTATGAGCAAGTCTACAAATACTTCTGCAACAACAACCCCAGCTTCTCCTTCGTGGCGGCTGGTGCTTTATCCAACTGCGTCAAAATTGCATAATTCAACGCCGAATGAGCATCACTGTGCGGTGGATTTTCACTCAACCGCCGCACAGTTTCTTGAATTACCTTTTGAGCATTAACTGCATTTCGCTGCAAATTACCAATCACCATCTCTACCGTGACACTATCGTGGTCGGGATGCCAGCAATCGTAATCAGTCACCAGTGCTAAAGTTGCATAGGCAATTTCTGCTTCCCTAGCCAGCTTTGCCTCTGGTAAATTCGTCATGCCAATAATCGTTGCACCCCAACTGCGGTAAAGATTTGATTCCGCCTTAGTGGAAAATGCTGGGCCTTCCATGCACACATATGTGCCACCGCGATGCAGAGTAACTTCTGGTAAATTGAGAGAAGCGATCGCATCTGCAAGCACTCCAGACAAATTTTTACAAATCGGTTCGCCAAAAGCGATGTGAGCTACAATTCCTTCACCGAAAAAGGTCGAAACTCGATTTTTCGTCCTGTCAATAAATTGATCTGGCACCACCATATCTAGTGGTTTAGCTTCTTCCTTCAAGGAACCCACAGCACTAGCTGAGATTAAATACTCCACACCTAGTTGCTTCATCGCATAAATGTTGGCACGAAATGGTAACTCAGAAGGCAATAAAGTATGATTGCGACCATGACGTGCTAAAAAAGCTACTCGTGTCCCATCTAAAGTCCCCAAAATCAAAGCATCAGAAGGCATACCAAAAGGTGTCTGGACTTGCACCGCTTCTATATCTTTGAGGGCATCCATTTTGTATAGACCACTGCCACCAATAATCCCAATATTAGCTTGAGCCATGAGCCTGAATCTGTTCCTTTCTGAGTTGCCAAGTTATTTTACCGAAAAGGAGAGTATATGCAACGTCAGAATCTGATATTGGTGTTGCATGAAGGAATTCGCTAATTTTGGGCGGCTCCTAAATTAACAGCCATGGCTGGTTCTATCAAACTTACGATCGCAACTGTTACAAGAGAAACAGGAAGGAATGCAAATCTCGCGTTGAGCCTTTTTAACATAGATTTAGTATCAACAAACTCTGATACGAATTTACTGTTTGTTTGCGAGATATGAATAAGCCAATCGGTGTTTCGGCATATCAGTTAAAAGATACTTTACCAGAGCCATTACAAGGAAATTTGCCAACTATCGAGCAGTTAGAAGCTGAGTTGAAAACCGTGTTATTTACTGACAAAATCAATGGACTCAGTGGTTCAGATGGAAAAATGGAAGTAAGGCATTATCCACTAGATGAGGCATATCAAAGGCTTAGGCAATGAACAGGTAATACAGAATTTTCACTAGAGGAGATAAGCAATGAAATTGCAAAAATGCAGAATGAAATAAACGCTAATACAGCTAAAGATTCTGATGTAAATTAGTGCGATTCCAATAAAGAAAAATATTTTAACCCACAGTCTACTGCCGCCGATGCTGTAAAAACCATTCATACAACTCTGGATTATTGTATGTCTGCGTCCATGAATCGTGACCAGCTTCAGGGTAAACTGTAAACTTCACGTTACCGCCACAATCTTTTAGTGCGGAAACCATAATTTCAGATTCTCTTAAGGGGACAACCCGATCTTGTGCTCCGTGGAATGCCCACACAGGAAGATTTTGCAAGTTACGTGCTTTCATTGGATTGTCACCACCGCAGATAGGCGCGATCGCTGCAAAGCGTTCTGGTTCAGCTGCTGCCCAACGCCATGTTCCGTATCCACCCATACTTAAGCCTGTCAGGTAAATGCGATCGCGATCGATAGGATAAGAAGCGATCGCCTCATCTAAAAGCGGACTCAACCGTTCTACTGACCAAGACTGACTTAGTGGACATTGAGGAGAGATGACAATAAAAGGAAAATTTGGCTGTTCCTCTGCAATCTTGGCGAGACCCTGCCGTTTCACGTCTTCTAAGTTCGAGCCACGCTCACCAGCACCGTGTAAAAATACGATCGCTGGTAAAAGCTGCTGTTTTGCTTCGATGTGTTGATACGAAGTGTCTTGTCGTAAGACATCGGGTAAAAACAGCAAGTAATTGTAAGTACCAGTACTAGTAACTTTTTCTTGTGTTGAGTGCATAATGTTAACAAATTTTGTGAGTTCAACGTTTGCGAACAGCAATTGTATAACTCGGTCGCTGTTTAACTTCGCGTTGACTCTTGACTAATCGAAAGTCATTATCTATATATAGATGCTCTAGAACAGGGGTGTTTAAATAGGCTTTTTCAAATTTTTTGGCAGTATTTCTGTCTATCTTGTTTAATTGGAGTTCTCTCTTGAGGTCTATTTTTTCCTCATGTTGCTGAAATTTAGATTTGACTATGGCTGTAAACCACTCGTCAGCCTCATCAATTGTCAGTGCTTTTTCTCTGTTTACCAATGCTTGAAATATGCCTACATTCTGAATGTACCAATTCTCATCTCGAATAGAATATTTTTGCATCACCATTAGGTCGAAAGCTGGTAGTTTCGATGCAAACCTTCGCCATACAGCAGACTGATGTCCTGGTGCATAGCGGGCAATATTGGCATAGTAACCATCGTCATGAAAGATTTGGTAAGACTGCTCTTGTAACCTCCCTGGCACAATATCCTGAAAAGGTATGGTAGACCATATTGGTATCCAAACTCCAACGACAATTGGCAGTTGTTCGCGAACATTTGGAAAGGGGTTGCGTCGAGTTAATTCTTTAAAATATAGTGCTAATTCGGTTTGATAAAAATGTACTTTATCTTTTAGGGATTCTACATTTCGTCCTGTAACTATCTCTAAAATTTTATTTTTAATTTCTTGTGTATTCCAATCACCTAAGTCTTTGGCGGCGGTGATATTTACTATCATTATGTACCCTCAAATTAGTTGACTAAATTTATTGCCAGGATATTTAGTTTTCAGCAAATGGAACTGAGGGTATCAATGTAGAGACGCAATCCATTACGTCTCTACTTAACTAGCGCAAGCATAGCAAAAGTACTTATGCGGCTATAAATTATGCAAAGGCTGATATTCTCACCTTTCTGTCTTTCTGCCTGCTTGCACTAGTGCAGAAACTACCACCAAATCCGGTTGCCATTTTCGTCAACTCGTGCTTCCCGAATTACATCAGAAATCTCTTCAGCATCTTTGACATGGTGTAATGCTTTCTTTTCACCATCGGGTTCATCCACGACGAAGTAAGTTGGCACTGTAATGTGGTCGCCTGTAATGTCTGGTGAATCTACAGCAACTTGTTTAGCTTTTTCTTCGACAGATTCTGATTTCTCGTGAATGCGATCGCCTGGATTTGCTGTTAAGTTTCTCTCTTTAACATTTGGCTCATCTTGGGAATCCCAATCTTTACTGACTGGTTGATGAGTGTCTGGTTGATTATTTTGTTTTTCTATTTCTTTAGTCATGGCTATTCCAGAAATTAAAATCTATGCATTTACTAACCTCCAATCTAGAAAATTCAAGCTGCAAAGCGTTCTTTCTCTGGAGGTAGTTTGCGATTAAAATACAATTTCCATGCCTAAAGTTATATATTAATTTAGAAAATTTCCATACAACCTCTTTCCTGAGAAATAACTAATATGGTCTAATAAACAATAAATCTATCATTCACTAAGGCTGAGACGGGATTTATTTATTTGGTTGAAACGGTGTATATTTACCCCCTAATGCTTCTACAATGGTGCGGGTGTTTGCCTCTATCATTTTGATATAAGAATCTCCATCACTCCCCTTTGCACCAATTGAATCAGAGTATAGTTGACGTGGTGCTAATGTTACCCCTGCTTCTTGGGCAACAGTTTTAATTAAAGCTGGGTTAATTGTAGTTTCAGCAAAAATTGCCGGAACTCCTATTTTTTTAATTGACTCTACCAATCGCTGTACTGTTTGCGCGCTGGGTTGTTCTTCGGTACTGATGCCAATTAAAGTACCTGCGATCGCTATCCCGTAAGCTCGTCCATAATATTGAAAGGCATCGTGCGTTGTCACAAGTTTGCGTTTATCTGCGGGAATAGTTTGAATTTGTTGAATAGTCCAGCTATGCAACTGTTTTAATTCTTTAGTAAGTTGCAATGCTTTTTGGGTAAATTCCTCTTTATCTTCAGGTGATAACTCAATCAAAGCATCTCGTATCGCATTTACCATGGCGATCGCATTTTCTGCACTACCCCAAACGTGCGGATCTGGCACCACTTCGCCTTTGCCTTTATCAAGTTGCAAAGGTTTAACTACTTCCCCTATTGCTAACTGCCGCGCCTTTCCACCAGAGGCTTTCATTAACTTAATTATTCCCGGTTCCAAATTGTAGCCGTTATACAAAATCAAGTTGGCTTCTTCCAAAACCCGACTGTCTGCTGGTACAGGTTCGTAAACATGGGGATCGGTTCCAGGTTTGAGAATTCCAATTACCTGAATTTCGTCTCCCCCTACCTCTTCAGTCAAATCAGCAAGGATGGTGCTAGTTGCAACTACTCGCGGCTTGCCATCCCTCGCCCGAGAGGTACTGTTAGAGTCTACTTTAGTACATCCACCTATCCAAAGTCCTAATAAAACTACAACCAAAGCCTGCCAGCTATATCTAGCTTTTGACTGAGTAATTCCTCTCATAGACTTGTTACAGTTATTTTCATATTTTTCTCATTTTTTAGGGTACATTATTCTCATATTCTTTTCATTATTTACCTTGTCCTCCCACAAATAGCACCATGAGAGCCGTTAACTTTTCCTTAGAAGCGAATTCCAGCTTGGATCGGGTTTATCCTCACAGAGACAGCCCAGTAGCAACAACTGCAAGCATTAATATTGCCCATGTAGGGGTACACTATCGTACACAAGAAGCCTTAAGGGACGTTAACTGTATCGTCAACCCAGGACGACTAATCGGTATTTTTGGCCCCAATGGTGCTGGTAAAAGTACGCTGATGAAAGCGATGCTAGGCTTGGTTCCCCTTAGTAGCGGTAATGTGCTATACCAGGGAAAACCTTTGATGCAGCAACTAGAGAAAGTTGCCTACGTACCACAGCGCAGCCAAATTGACTGGACATACCCCGCCACAGTCTGGGATGTGGTGATGATGGGACGGGTAAAGAAAACAGGTTGGTTGCGTAGCTTCTCAGGAGTTAGCCGCCAGGTAGCAAAAAACGCCTTAGAAAGGGTGGGAATGATAGAATATCGCGATCGCCCCATCGGACAACTTTCAGGAGGACAGCAACAACGGGTATTTTTAGCCCGTGCTTTAGCGCAGCAAGCAGAAATTTTCTGCTTTGATGAACCATTAGTGGGCATCGATCAGAAAACCCAATCAGTGATTTTTGAAGTTTTCCATGAACTCGCCGCCGACAACAAAATCGTGCTAGTTGTTAACCACGATTTAGGCGAATCAATTACCCACTTTGATGATTTAATATTACTAAATCGCGAATTAATTGCTACAGGTTCGCGGCAACAAGTACTCACAGAACAGAACTTGTATTCTGCTTATAGTGGTAAAGTAATGTACTATTCTGATGCGGCGTAAGAGTCAGTTGTCAGTTGCTAGAAGGCAATAGGCAAGAGTGAATGGCTATTCCCCGTGTCTTCGGGTGACACTCGCAAGCTCGCTAACGCAGTCGCCTGATGCCACTTTCTTCAACGGGGGGAACCCCCGCACAGAAGTGGCTCCGGAGGGAAACCCTCTCGCAGCGCTGTCTCACCGTGTCCCCGCGTCCTCCGTTCGCGCAGCGTCGACCATAGGAGAAGTTCGCTTGGAGGGAAACCCTCCGACGCTCGGAAAGCGTAGCGTCTTCCCTTGGGAGAAGACTCGCTAATGCTACGCTATGGCGATTTCTCTTTGCACGCAACTTCTCTTCGTGTCTCTGCGTCTCCCTCATCTTCCTTCGCGGTTCGTATAAATAAATCCTTATGTTCCAAGCATTAATTGAACCGTTGCAGTACGGTTTCATGCAGCGATCGCTTGTGATTGCGATTTTAGTCGGTTTGTTGTGTGCAGTTGTGGGCAGCTATTTGATGGTGCAGCGACTAGCATTGCTAGGTGATGCTATTAGTCACTCGGTTTTACCAGGATTAGCGATCGCCTTTATGCTGGGGGCGAATATCTTTGTTGGGGCATTTATTGCAGGGGTTTTCAGTACAATGGCGATCGCTTGGATTAGAACGCGATCGCCAATTAAAGAAGATGCAGCAATGGGCATAGTTTTCTCAGCATTCTTTGCCCTTGGTATTACTCTCATTACTGTTATTCAAAAGGATAACAAAATAGACCTGAATCACTTTCTTTTCGGCAATATTCTCGGCGTTACCGTTGACGAAGTGCGCGACACCGCCATCATTGCTGCTGTTGTTTTAATAGTCGTTGTTTTAATATACAAAGAGCTTTTATTTTACACCTTTGACCCTTTGGGCGCTCAAGCTGCGGGTTTGCCGGTTAATCGCCTTAACTTTGGATTAATGTTACTGATTGCTTTAACGATTGTTGCCAGCATGAAAGCTGTAGGTGTCATCCTTGTATTATCACTTTTAATTACACCAGGAGCAACTGCTTATCTATTAGTTAAACGCTTGCACCAAGTCATGATTTTAGGTGCAGTAATTGGCGTTTTCTCTAGTATCAGTGGTATGTACCTCAGCTACTTTTATAATTTGCCCTCTGGCCCTGCGATCGTGTTAGTTGTATCGGGATTATTTTTGCTGGCATTACTATTTAGTCCCAAACATGGAGTTTTGATTCCAAGTGTAAATCAGAAATAGATTTTTTCTATTGATTGTACAACCCATAAGATGACTTGACTTCCCATTGTTCGCCAGTGCTTTCCAAATATAGCAAACTCCCATATTGGGGTGGCCCTGCTGGGCAATGGGCAGTTATTTGAATTAATGCCTGGGAAAAATCCTGAGAAAAGCCTGGGCGACTCAAAGTATAAAAAATAGACCATCCATAACCAGACTTGTCTCCAAGTTTGTCAAACTCTTCCTCAGAAATCAGAGTTACTTGAGGATTTGTAATAAATGGAGTTAATAAATAAGTTTGATTGTTCATCGAGATCCAATTCTCGTAAGTCTCTTTTTGCAAACTAGGAAAACCTGTAATCCTCATTCCATAAATTAACATTTCTGGAATACAAAGATTTTCCCAAGTGATATCCTTCAAAGAAGTTTTATTTATCAGATAATTATTCGACATTTCATGGAGAAATTCTCCTTCCATCTGTGAATGTTTAATTACAGCAGAAAAAACCTGTGGTTCGTGTTGCGATCGCATATTACTCTAAATGAGATTTTTCAAAATATAGCTCATAATATTTATTCCTAAAACTGACATGTTAATATATTTTTATACAAAAATTAATTCTAGTATCGAGTAAGCTGACAAAAGCAGTTTTCATCCTCAAAACAATGATAGCAAGTAGTCCCAGAATTTTAGCCCTAGACTTTGATGGAGTGATTTGCGACGGACTAATTGAATATTTTGAGGTAGCATGGCGCGCCTACTGTCAAATTTGGTCGCCTGCTAACGACACCCCACCAGATGATTTAGCTTTGAGATTCTATCGCTTGCGACCTGTAATTGAAACAGGTTGGGAAATGCCCGTTTTGATCGAAGCGTTAGTAGATGGAATTCCTGACGAAAAGATTCTTCAGGAATGGGTAACTATTGCCCCACAAATTTTGTTAGACAATAAATTACAGGCAAGAGAAATTGCTGCAAAACTAGATAACCTGAGGGACAAATGGATTACCACAGATTTAGATGGTTGGCTAAGTCTGCATAGATTTTATCCAGGAGTGGTGGAAAAAATTAAGGCGACTATTGATAGTGAAATCAAGTTATACATTATCACGACTAAAGAGGGGCGGTTTGTGGAACAGTTATTACAACAAGAAGGAGTTAATTTACCACCAGCAGCAATCTTTGGTAAAGAAGTCAAGCGCCCCAAATACGAAATTCTGCGAGAATTAATCCAGGCAGCAGAAAACCCTGTAAGTTTATGGTTTGTAGAAGATAGACTCAAAACATTGCAGTTAGTCCAACAGCAAACAGACCTTGAAGACGTAAAACTATTTCTGGCAGATTGGGGCTATAATACCCAAGCAGAAAGGAAAGCTGCCCAAAATGACCCACGAATTCAGCTATTAACACTTTCTCAGTTTGCCAAAAACTTTTCTGCTTGGCTTTAATTGACTAAGGCATGAGGAGTTAAATAAAATAACTCCTCACTGTTAACTCAGCACTCATATATATGCTTGACCTGACAAAACTAGCGCGACAAATGCAAGGTTTAAGTCAGCATCTTACTTTAGAAGCTGCTGCCAGTCGCCAGCGTTTAGAATTGGCGCAACAACATCTAAAAAATGCTTACAAATCTCAACAAGATTTAATCGATCGCCAGGAAAAATGGCGCGATCGCATTCTCTTTGCCAATGCTACCCCCATTGAGCCACTAGAAACCTGCATTGAGATTCCAGTTCCCCCTAAAATACATACCGTCATCGCTACCGACGGTTCGCAAATTGCCCCCAATCACCACGAAATTGCTTACTGTTATCTCCTGAACATTGGCAGAGTCGTCTTACACTACGGACAAAATCGCCACCCCTTACTCGATAGTTTGCCAGAAGTATTTTATCGCCCAGAAGATTTATACATGTCTCGGCAGTGGGGAATTAGAACTGAAGAATGGATGAGTTTCCGGCGTACCGCCAGTGAAGCAACGGTGTTAGCAGAACTTGCATGTTCTTCCTTTTCCCCCTCCGAGAAAGATATCCCCACCCTGGCAATGGTGGATGGTTCTTTAATTTACTGGTTTTTAGAACAGTTACCTATTGATGCACGCGATCGCATCTTACCCCCTGTTCTGGAAGCTTGGCAGCAGATGCGTGATGCTCAAATTCCTTTGATGGGCTATCTTAGCGCTTCCCGCAACGTTGAAGGCATGAACTTTTTACGTCTATTAGCTTGTACCCATCCAGTACCAGACTGTCTGAGTTTTTGCCCGAATCAGCTAGAAAAAGTTCCTTGTAAAGTTTTTGAACCTTTGCGAGATACTGCCCTTTGGGCAACCCAACTCAAACCAGGACAACGCGGCCCTCTATGGCGCAGTAATGCCCGAATTTTGGAACTCTATGGCGATCAAACCATCTACTTTTGCTATGTCCACGTTGGTACCGAAATTGCCCGCATAGAAGTTCCTGCATGGGTAGCTGAGAATGCAGCGATGTTCGATAGCGCAATGGGACTAATGCTAGCACAGGTACAAAAAGGATATGGCTATCCTGTAGCGATCGCGGAAGCGCATAATCAAGCAGTAGTGAGAGGTGGAGATAAAGCGCGTTTCTTTGCTCTCTTGGAAAGACAAATGATTAAAGCAGGTTTGAGAAATGTGGGAACTTCCTATAAGGAAGCCCGGAAGCGGGGGAGTATTGCTTAAATAAACTGTAGTTCTAAATGAACTGTGAAATCTTGTATTCAGGTTGTTAACTGTTAATAGTTACAGTCAACAGCTACCAATCATTTTTTTCATAACTGCAATAAGACTGCTATATATAAATTTTCAAATTTCATTTAGTGATATTTATTAAATGATGAATTTTTATCTAAATTACAGCTAAAACATATAGTCTCAACTTTAAGTATACATATATTTTAATAATCACTAAATTTTTTAAGTAAGCACTTTCACTGAATAAGACAGTGAATTAGTAAAACTCTCTAATAATTCATTTTATGTAACACTTCTTATCTTAAATTTTCAAGATAAACGTTTACTTTACAGTTTTTTAGGGAAATCTATATTTATGTAGATTATGTAGAGAATTGAGTAAACCAACAATATTTCTCATCTCTATATATTCAGGTAATTACGTATTTATTCGTATCCCGAACAGACCGTGAAAGTAGATTGGCTGGATATTGAGCTTGAGATAATTTTATGGGGATGCTTGTTCGAGCGGCGAAGACATTTTAACGTATACCGCTAACACCTATCAAAAAGGTTTGGTAAACCAAAAATTTATGAAACAAGCTATTGATGAGTACAAGCAAGTGGAAGAAAAATACTCTCGATTTTTCTCACTTTCCCTAGATTTGCTTTTTATAGCTAATTTTGATGGTTATTTTCTAGATTTGAACCCTGCATGGACAAAAATACTAGGTTGGTCAACTCAAGAATTGATTGGCAAACTATTTATCGAATTTGTTCATCCCGAAGACCGCGAAGCTACTCTTTTAGCAGCCCAAAACGTGACAAATTCTATAGATGCGATTTGTTTTGAAAACCGCTATCTTTGTCGGGATGGCTCCTACAAATGGTTATCATGGAATGCGACTCCGTTTCTTGAAGAGAAGTTATTTTATGCAGTAGCTCGTGATATCACTTTAAAGAAAGAAAATGAGATAACATTACAAAATTCTATCCGTGACTTAGAAGCTTTTAAATTTGCTTTAAATGCTCATTCACTAGTAGCTATAACTGATATAAAAGGGAGGATAACCTATGCTAATGACCTCTTTTGTGAAGTTTCTCAATATTCAAGAGAAGAACTTTTAGGGCAAGATCATCGTATTATTAATTCTGGTTATCATTCCCAAGAATTTTTTAGAAAATTGTGGCAAACTATTGCTCAAGGAAAAATCTGGAAAGGAGAAATAAAAAATAAAGCTAAAGACGGTTCTTTTTATTGGGTGGACACTCTCATTACCCCACTGTTGGGTTCCAATGGAAAACCCGAACAATATGTAGCAATTCGTACAGATATTACTCAGCGTAAGCTTTCAGAGTTAGCTTTATTAGAGCGATCGCGCCTATCAATCTTGAGTGCAGAAGTCAGTTTAGCTTTATCTCAAAGTGGTACGCTGCCAGAAATTCTCCAACATTGTACAAATACTATATCGCAGTACTTGGAGGTTGCTTTTGTTTGTATTTGGACTTTCGAGCGACAAACAAATCAGCTACAATTGCAAGCTGGCGTTCATTGCACGGATGTAACTTGTAATGCTTTGAGTAATACTCAAGATTTCCCTCATCACATGGTTTTAGCCAACAAATTTATTGGTGTGATGACTAACAATCATCAAGCTATTTTAAATGAAGAAGTCAGAATTAATAATCCACAAGAATTACTCAATGCCACATTCTCAAATTTTTTGTTTTCTGCCTATCCATTGATTGTAGAGCAACAATTAATCGGCATTGTAGCTTTGTTTAGCAAACAATTATTTACCGAACCGACTCATAACTTATTAAACTGGATTGCTAACAATATTGCCGTTGCCATCGACCGCATCTGGGCCAGAGAAGAACTCCTCAGCCGTCGAGAAGCTTTATTACTGGGTTTAGCAAGCCAAATTCGCAGTTCCCTTGACCTCGATACTATCTTGGAAACTGCCGTCAATGAAATCCGCAGCCTATTGCAAGTTGACCGCTGCTATTTCCTTCAGTACTTGCCCCATTCATCTCAACCCCGCCTTGCTATCACTCATGAAGCACGGAAACATAATTTACCCACTATGTTAGGTAATATTCCGCTGCAAAACAATGATTTTTTGAGAGAAACCCTTGTTAGTCAAGAGCTAGTTTGTATTGATGATATTAACAGGGAGTCCCAGATCGATCAAAATATGCAAGCACTCCTAAGTGAATTTGACATTACTTCTTGGCTGTTACTTCCAGTTAAAAGCCATTCTGAGGAATTTGGGGCAATTGTTTGCAGTCATTGCAGTGGCGAACGAATTTGGAGTAACAGTGACATTGGACTACTGCAAGCTGTTAGCGATCAACTGGCGATCGCGATCGATCATGCCCAACTTTATACTCAAAGTCGTGCTGCAACGCTAGCCGCTCAAACCCACGCAGAAAAACTCACTGAAGCATTGTATAAGTTACAGCAAACTCAATCTCAACTGATTCAGCACGAAAAAATGTCTAGTTTAGGACAATTAGTAGCTGGAGTTGCCCATGAAATCAACAATCCAGTTAACTTTATTCATGGCAACTTAACTTATGCTAACGAATATTTTCAAGAATTGCTAAACCTTGTACAACTCTATCAAGAAGACTACCCTAATCCAACAATAAAAATTCAAGAATTTTCTGAAGGAATTGACTTAGATTTTATTATTGATGACTTATCGAAAATTCTGTCATCAATGAAGATGGGTACTAATCGTATTCGTGAAATTGTTCTTAGTCTGCGAAACTTTTCTCGCCTTGATGAAGCAGAGAAAAAGTTAGTTAACATTCACGAAGGAATTGAGAATACTTTGCTGATTTTGCATCATCGATGGAAAGATAACGGGCATGGAATTGGTATATCTTTCATTAAAGAATACGGAAACTTACCTTTAGTCGATTGTTATCCTGGGCAGCTTAATCAGGTATTTATGAATATTCTGACTAATGCAATTGACGCTTTAGAAGAGTCAACGTTCAATAAAAAAATAGATAACAAACAATTGACAATTGATAAACCCCAAATTCGGATTAGTACTGAATTAGATAACAATTTTGTCTTAATTCGGATTGCTGATAACGGTTATGGGATGACAGAAGAAGTTATAACGCGTTTATTCGACCCATTTTTCACCACTAAGCCCGTGGGTAAAGGAACAGGTTTAGGACTCTCAATTAGCTATCAAATTATCGTAGAAAAACACAGTGGCACTTTGAAATGTCTATCAGAAATAGGAAAAGGTACAGAATTTTTTATTAAGATTCCAGTAAAATGAAATTAAATAAAAATACAGAATTCGTGGGACTAAATCTAAATCCTCCACGCTCTTGATTCTGACTACTGAATTCTTATTCAAACCTTGAAATTACCTAAAAAGTTGTATTTACACTTGCAACTGTTACCTTCACATTTTTTTGGGAAATATATATTTAACCGAGTCTATAGACTCGGTATTTTTGGGCTATCTATAATTTGCATAATTTTATGGATAAATGCGTAGACACACAGAGGTTGATCCCTAAACATTGCTCATTCAGTAAAAACAGAGTTTTGTATTTAGCAGTGGTTATGGTATTGGTGGGCACAGGCTGCACTGGAAAGGTAGCTGGTCATTCTCAGACTCTTGCAGATAGTACCTCGACTAGTAGCAAATATCGTTTATCTACTTTAAAAATTGGCGTGCTACCTACGCAAACTCTAACAGAGCAAGAACAGATGATTAAACCTCTAAAAGAATACTTGGAGAGGTCTTTTGGGCAACGCATTGATAACGAATCGCCACCAAATATCTTGGGGGGACAAGGAAGGCAAGAGAGACAAGGAGGGATTCCCTCCGGGCGAACTTCGGGAACACAGAGAGTACAATCGATGAGCGTAACTTCTTTTGATTTCCAGATTGCCAAGGATTACGAGGAAATCATTGACTGGCTAGTAAAGGGTAAGCTCGATATGGCTTATTTGTCGCCTTTGGCCTATCTTGAGGCGGTAGACCGGGGTGCTAAAGTTGAACCATTAGTTGCTGCGATCGATATAGATACGCGACAACCTTGGTATCGGGCCTGCATTATCGTTAAACAAGACAGTCCTATCAAAACCTTGAAAGACCTTAAAGGCAGACGCATAGCTTTTGTGGACAAATCATCAACCTCCGGGTATTTAATGCCAGTGGCGACTTTCAATCAAATTGGTATTGATTCCCAGCAGGATTTTGCTCAAGTCCTCTATGCTGGCAGCCATAGCAAGAGTTTGGCAGCACTAGAAGATGGGATCGTTGATGCTGCGGCGACTAATGTTTCCTCTTACCTGAAGCGGCAAAAAAGCGGCAAGCTAACACCTGAAAACTCCAGAGTTTTGTGGGAATCTGCTCCCATACCTAATTCCCCAATAGTAGTATCTCAGAAACTACCTCCTGAAGTCATCCTAGAGTTGAAGCAGGCTTTTATTAGTAGCCCAGATGGCATTGAGGATATTATGGGAATCGAGTCAACAGGGTACACCCTGGTTATCCCTTCAGATTACGCTCCTATTCAGCGACTCCGCAAAAATATCAAATTAAGTTCTATTACGTCACAATGAAAATATCTACAAAGTTTTTCACAGGTGCGACTGTATCTGTCGGACTCATAGTAGCTGTTCTCATTGGCAATACTGTAGTTGTTCAGCAGATTAGACAGATTATTCGTGAGAAAGTCAATCAAAGCACTGAAACTGTCAAAGTTGCTCTAGCAGCAGAAAATGCTTTGAAGTCTGAAATTATTGAACTTAAAGATGCTGTCCTACTTAAGAGTGAGGATGCAGGTAGGGTCAACTCTACAAAACAGTTTCTAGACTCGCTTAATCAGTTAGAACATTTGCTCCCAGAAGCTCCAGAAATTTCGGTGATTCGTCGCCGTCACGAGTTTCTGAGCCAGATAGCAACTCAACTAACCAACTTGAATTCTAGTAAAACCTATCTAGAAGATTCTCAACAGTCTTTCAGAGCCATAAATTCGTTTAGTAGAGATATTGAGTTGTTCCTCAACAAGCTGATTGAACGTAATAATCAACAGCGCCTCGTGATTGAAGATCAGTTGCAAAGTCTCTATCAGGTGCAGAGAATTATCTCTTTTATAGTTGTGCAAATAATTTTAATTTTATTTATTGGTAAGTTTATGGTGATTTGGCGGCCAATGCTCAAGTCTTTGCAGAACTTACAGGTAGGAACCGCAGAAATTGCCGCAGGAAACTTAGACTATCGTCTCGATATTCGGACGGGGGATGAAGTTGAAGACCTTGCTCAAGCATTTAACCACATGGCAGTAAAACTAGCCCAATCTCGTGAAACATTGCTGAAGAACACTGAATTAACACAGATGAACCAACGTCTGGAGGTGGAAATTTCTGAACGCAAACAGGCAGAGGCAGAACTACAAAAAACTTTTAAAGAACTCCAAAGCACTCAAGCTCAACTGATTCAAACCGAGAAAATGTCTAGCTTGGGTCAACTGGTGGCGGGGATAGCACATGAAATTAATAATCCTATAAATTTTATCCACGGTAATATCACTCACACCCATAAATATACCCAAGAACTGCTAGAGCTAGTACACTTATACCAAGAACAATTCCCCAATCCCGGAGAGAAGATTGAAGAAAAGTTGGAGGACATTGACTTGGAGTTTCTGTTGGACGATCTACCGAAAATCCTCAGTTCCATGAAAATCGGATCTGTGCGAATTCAGCAGATTGTTTTGTCTTTACGCAGTTTCTCTCGTCTGGATGAAGCAGACATGAAAGAGGTAAATATTCATGAGGGCATTGATAGTACGCTATTAATTTTGCAGAATCGACTGAAAGTAAAACCAGAGTGTTCCAATATTGAAATTATTAAAGAGTATGGCCAGCTGCCTTTGGTAGAGTGCTATCCAGGGCAGTTAAATCAAGTGTTTCTGAACATTATTAATAATGCGATTGATATCTTAGAACAGTCAAAAGTCAACAATTCTGAACTATCGACTATCGACTATCGACTCTTGGCTAAACCGCAGATTCTGATTCATACCCAAGTTGCTAGCAATAATCGAGTAGTAGTGCGAATCGCTGACAATGGCCCTGGTATGACCGAAGAGGTTAAGCAGAAGTTATTTGACCCTTTCTTTACTACTAAACCTGTCGGTCAGGGAACAGGGCTAGGTTTGTCGGTTAGCTATCAGATTGTTGTGCAGAAACACTGCGGAGTACTGCGGTGTGAGTCAGAATTGGGAAAAGGATCTGAATTTTGGATTGAGATTCCCTTGCGACAGGAGCAAAAACAGGTAGTATTTAAAACTGCATCGGAAAAGCTACGGGCGATCGCCTAAACTCAGTAGAAGGCAGCCCCAATGAAAAATTTACCCTTGGCGTGAGGACTCGCGCTTCACTGCGCTATCGATGAAAAGCTTCAAGACGGCGGCTAACTAAGCAATATGCATGAAAGAGGAACTGGTAAAATTTACCTGTAGCACATAAGAGAAAATTGCCATGCCTGCTGAAACGAACCAAGTAGATTCCACAACTAAAGGTGCTGATGCTATTGATGAAGCGATCGCCCAAGGAATAGATTTTGATGGTACTCCAATTCCATCTGCAAAGCTAGAGTTATATAACAGAGTCATGGCATTGGAAGCAAATAGACAACGCAGCGGTGTTTCCAATACTATGCGATCGCGTATTGTGCGAATTGGTGCAAAGCACATTCCCCAACCAGAACTCGATAAACTGCTGGAAGAAGCAGGTTTTGCACCCCTCAAAGACAAAGAAATAGCCTTTTTTTACAGCGGCAAATAAAGTTAGAAGTCAGGAGTAGAGACACGATTAATCGCGTCTCTACTCCTAACGTTTTATTATTCACTTTTCCAAAGTTCTGACAGTCAGGACTTGAGGTGGTGTGGAATCTGGTGGATAAATAAAATCTACCTGCACCTGACGCTGAGTTGAGGGTGGCATTACAACCTGCAACAAAGGGTCTAAAACTTGACCAGTTCTGTGCCATAAATGCACGTAGCGAGTCTTTTGTTGTCCTTGGTCGTTAATATAACGTAACCGTACTGTGCCTCGGAAAAATGGAAAATCGAGGGATGGTTTACGAAAACGTACACCACCTTGAGATAACTTATTTTCCTTCAGAGGTGTTTCTAGGGTAACGGTAACAGTTTGGGTTTGGTTGGTAGGATTGCTTAAAGGTAGGCTGAGATCGTATTCTACACCATAGTTACCGTGGGCTTCGTATGCTGTATCGGCATAGCGTACCAACATCTTCGCCGTCTGGATTTGTTCAGTACCCAATTGACCACCCCGCAAAGTATCTAAAGTATAAGAAATACCTTTGCCACGCTGAGGAATTGTTATTGTGGCTTTAGAGTTATCCACCAGCGTTGCTTGCCATTGAGAACCTTGAGAAACACCAGCTACACGTCCATAAATTAATGCCCCACTAGTAGCGTTTGGCGGTGTTGGCGTTTTATCTCGCGGCCCGGCGAAGTTGCCAGTATTCAGTAAAGCTTGCCATTCTGCAAGAGTGGGAGCGCGATCGCGAAGCGTGCCGTCCGGCATCTCGCTACCATTAGGATTTTTCTTAGCAAACATTGCCAAACTAGCTGTGTAAACTTTGCCGCTACTACGCAACCGTATAAAGCTAGACCGACCATTTACTGGCTTTTCCAGATTTCGCACTGGAATCGGATGATTTAGTAACATACGGCTTTGTCCGGCGGGAATTACTAGCTTTGCCGGAAAATCAGCTTGACGGACACCTCTAAGTACATCGCCAGCAGCGCGATCGCCTGGCCCTGAGTAAGTCTTACCATCATTATTTTCAATATAAGGAGGTAAGGTGACAAAGGGTGCATCTTGCATCAAATAACTCGCCGCTTGTAACACATCTACTGTCACAGGTTTTTTACCAGGGTTTTGCAGAATTACACCTAAGTAAAGTGTTTGTAAATCTTTAGGAGTGTGGGTATAGTGGTGGGCAAATAAGTCAAAGCGTCCTTGAAAAGCAAAATTGAGGTGCGCTGCTGGAAATTTTTTACCATTTGGCGGAAAGGTAGAAAGTAGAATACCCTCAGTTTTTATCCATTCTGGACTGTTGCTGTTGAAAACAGGTATGGTATCCAACTTTCCAGGTAAAGCGCGTACTTCCCCAGGTTGCACAATCTCTTGGGGTGCTGGCTTCGGTGAAGTTTGGGCAACTGCTGAATTATCACTAGGACGATGTGAGTTGAAACTTGTGCATCCAATGCTTTGGGTAATAGCAAGTCCTAATAAAAGTATGAATACAGGCGATGCTAGTTTAGCTGACATAAATTTAATTTTTAAGGAAGCTTTAGTGTCAAAGTTGACCCATTATAACTACAATTTCATAGAAGTAAATTGCAGATTGATCGTGGAGCGAGCGCTTTCTATCTGCTGATATTGCCATTCTTGTAGTAACTAATTGATGTACTCAAATTGGCTTACCCTAAGGCTATAATTATATTTCTGAAAATGACTAAATCTGTGGCTGAATTAGAAGATAATGAGTGCCACGAAACCAGAACTTTCCCTAAAACAAGACTTCATAAAGTGACAGGTATTAAACAAGCAATATACCGCGCCGATATAGATAAAATATCCGGATGGAGAATCCATCTTCAATACAGTGAAAGGCAAATTTATTTAAAAGATATTATAGAAGGTCAAGAACATGATGATGTTGTTGTTAAAGTAATTAAATCTAAAAAGAATAGATATGAGTAGTTTAACTAATTTGTAATAATAAATTTACAATCATAAATTTACAAATATTCAAAAAAAACTTCTGGTACTAATCTTAATTCCCCAGATTTAAAGCGAGAAATATTTATCCACAATGCTTTATGGTGATGGTTTACAGACTCAGAAAACATTAAGCTTTCCAATTGATAAAACTTGGGTTCGGCAAAGTCGCATTGATAAAGTTGAATAATTTCGTGACCTTGCCTACCATTGAATATAAACAGATTTTCGATACAACCCAAATAGCGAATATTCGTTAAGTCTGCCTGAATCTCTTCTTGGAATTCTCTTGCTAAAGCGTCGCGGCTGGTTTCGCCAAAGTCAACGCCACCACCTAAAGCCCGATAAAAAGTATCTTGCTTTACTGGGTCGTACCCTTCAGAAACAAAAATCCGATCGCCATCCCGAATCAGGCCCAAGACTAACACTCGAATTTCGCCTGGTTTGTTCATTGTTAAAACTAATTATCGTAAATAGAGTAAGACCGACTGTCACTGTCCTCGACAGGCCAATCTTCATTTTCGCCGCCAATGTACAAATCTTCAATAGTGACATATTCCTCACCGATCTGAGTCAAGGCGTTGATTAGAATATCAAGGGCGATCGCATCACTGGTTCCCAAGTCAAACCAACAACGCGCCCACTGTCCCTCATATTCAAACTCACCCATGTTGTGCATCAGCGCAAGCAAGCTTTTATCATATCCTTGGGGGTCATAATCCATGTAGCTGATATCGAGTCCGGTTTCCTGCACTTGGAGATTTTCAGCATTAAATGCACCCAACTTGCCCAGATAAAACCAGGAATTAAAAACCTCTTCTACATATTGCTTTTCACGTCCAGAAGGAACAGTACTGAACTTCACCCAAATCCAGACATCAAAAGGATTAAACTCACGGAACTGAATGTGCATTGCAGTCAAATATGAAAGTTTGTGTTGCTTACAACCAATTTTAGAGTAGTAAGGGCATGAGGTAGATGAGGGGGACAAGGGGGATAAGCAATACCCAGTCCCCAATCCCCAATCCCTAATCCCCTACCTTCCCACCTCAGCAAGGCGATTAACAGCACCGCCGCGTTCACTCTGTATTTGTTTTACCAAACCAGATGGGAGTTGGGATTTTTTACTCAAGGCTTTGTCAAAATTAGCGATCGCTTCTTGAATTAGTTGCTGGCTATTTTCTTTTTGCCCTTGTTCTTTGAGGATTTGAGCCTTGAGATAATAAAGTTCTGGGTTATTAGATGTTGCCTGTAAAGCACGGTTGGTATAATCTAACGCTTGAGAGTACTGTTTTAAATCTCGATAAGCAATAGCAATACCTCGATTCGCTAAATATTGAGGAGCAGCATTTGTCTCTAAGCGTGCGATCGCTTCATCAGGATTAGCAAAAGGTAGACTGACAGCTAGCATCAAATCCATATAACCCTTGAGTAAATTCAATTCTGGATCTTTAGGAGAAATTGCTTCTGCTTTATCTAAATATTGATAGACTTGCCGTAGCCGACTTAAAGCTTGTGGCGCACCTTTGACTGTACCTTCACGAGTGAGAATTACCGCTCCCTCAAAAAAATAACCGACAGCAGTGTATAAATTTCCACGCAATTCGTCACTAGCAATCAGCTTTTGTCCGGTTTCTAGGGTTTTCTTGCTGTAATTGTCTAATGCAGGCATATCTTTTTTCATATATGCCAAGGATGCCCTCATAGCATAGGCTAGAGGTTCATCTGGTTCGCGGGATAATGCTTCTTTGAGATAACGCTCTGCTGCTGGATAATCCCCTTGTTCAAAAATTGCCTTAAAAGCTGCTTCTGTCTTGTCACCAATTTGATGAGGTTCGCTAGTCCGAAACGGATCGCCAGCCAGAGATGGATTTACCGATAAATTCAGTGCGATCGCAACTGCAAAAGTTGCCTGACCAACCTTTCCAGCAAGTCTGGTAAACACCATTGATTGAGGATTAGAAAACCATTTAGACATTGTTACCCTCAGAATAATTGCGGTTGTAATAGTTGTATGCGTTACTTAAAATGCAAAAAATGGTTAAGTCTAACTTGTGTTGGTTCTAGCCAAAATATTCTATACAGGTTGACTTCAGTAATTTTTTCAAGTTCCCATAATTGTTGTAGCTATTGTTAAAGGGTAGTCTGCCACAATGGAAAAAGAAGGATAATTCTTGGTGCTAGATTAAGGTTTGAACGCAGATAATGCGCTGTAAATCTTTGCAGAATTTCCAAGTTGCTCTCAGTGTAGTTAATAGTAGTTAATTCAGTTCTTCGCCAATTATTTGGTAATCTTAACAAATGCTCTATCTCAGAAATCTGATTTATCATCCGACAGCCTGCCCAACAGCAATTCTCAAATCAATTAATCTGGAACTAGCACCCCAACAACTGGGCCTAATTATTGGCCCTAGTGGTTCTGGCAAAAGTACCTTACTAGAAATTTTATCTGGATTAGCCGAACCAACCTCTGGTGGAGTCTTCTGGCGAGAACAAGCACTCATCGCCGAGCAGCTACAACAATTAGCTGGGTTGGTGTTTCAGTTTCCAGAACGGCACTTTTGCGGTGGTACGATTTTAGAAGAATTGCGTTTGGGGCATCCTGAGTTAGGGTCAGAACGAGTCAGACAGGCACTAACTGAAGTGGGATTAGAACATTTATCTCTCTCGGCAGCACCTTATGCTTTGAGTGGTGGTCAGCAGCGACGTTTAGCCTTGGCAGTGCAATTGATTCGCCAGCCCAATTTATTGCTATTGGATGAACCGACAGCCGGATTAGATTGGTCAATGCGCCGGCAACTAGTAAGCTTATTGGCGAAACTGAAACAAGATTGGACGCTGTTGGTGGTGACACACGATGCTGGGGATTTATTGGCGATCGCAGATAGTTGCTGGACACTCAATCATGGAGAATTAAAATCAGTCGATCCAGCATTACTAGTAGCTAAAGTTAAAGAACCGCAACCGGCAGTATGAGAGGGGAGCAGGGGAGACGCAATGACGCGGAGAATAAGAGAAATAAGTATTAACTACTGACAACTGACTTCTGACTCCTCACTTATGACTAACTTCACCACTCCCCTACTGCCGGAAATGGCAGAAATATGGCAACAAACTCTAAATTGGCAACCAAATAGCCAACAACAGGTACAATTCCAGCAGCTTTATGAGTTAATCCTAAAAGGGAATCGTCAGTTGAATTTAACTCGCATCACTGACCCACAAGAGTTTTGGGAAAAACATCTTTGGGATTCTTTACGAGGAATTGCGCCACAGGGGCAATTTATCCCGTCTCTTCAAGAGGGTGCGTCTGCAATTGATATTGGCACAGGTGCAGGTTTTCCAGGTGTTCCAGTAGGAATTGTTGTACCCAATTGCAAAATTACACTGATGGATTCAACTAAGAAAAAAATTACTTTTCTGGAAAAAGTATTAACTGAACTTGCTTTAACCAATGCAAAAACTATTGTTGGTAGAGCCGAAGAAATAGGACAGCAATCCCAGTGCCGACAAACCTACGACCTTGCTCTCATCCGCGCTGTCGGAGCAGCTTCTGTATGTGCAGAATATGCCCTACCATTACTCAAACAAGGTGGTTTAGCTGTCATCTACCGTGGTAATTGGACAGAAGAGGAAACAACTTCTTTACAAAATGCTGTTACTCAGCTAGGTGGCGTTGTTGAATCAATCGAAAGATTCAGCACTCCTCTAAGCACAAGCATCCGTCACTGTTTGTACTTACGTAAGGTAGAAATTACCCCCGCTAAGTTTCCCCGTCCTGCTGGGATACCCACTCAAAAGCCACTGTGACAAAAGGGGAGTTTGGAGTTTGGAGTCAGTAGTTATTCTCTTTATCCCCCCTTGTCCCTTTTCTAATAGTCGCGCCTAAACAACCCAAACAAAGGAGCGAGAATCATCCCAAAAACAAAACCACCTATATGTGCCCAGTAAGCTACTCCACCTGCTTCCACACTCATATTGGCGGCTGCTTGCAGGCTGGCTAGACCGGATATAACATTCTGGACAAAGAAAATCCCGATCATTAACATTGCCGGAACGCTGATTGTAGTTGCGAAAAAACCCAAGAAAATTAGGGTCGTGATTCTGGCGTGAGGGAAGCGAATAATATACGCACCCAAAACTCCAGAAATCGCACCACTCGCACCTAAAGAAGGAATTTCCGAATACATACCAATAAACCACTGGCACAAGGCCGCTAAAGCACCACACGCTAAATAAAAAATCAAATATTTGAAATGACCCAAGCGTTCTTCAATATTGTTGCCAAAGACCCAGAGAAATACCATATTCGATATTAAATGCCACCAACCGCCATGTAAAAATTGCGATGTAAATAATGTTGTCCACTCGCCGGCTAAGTTAGTGGTTAACTGTTCTGGTACTACCGCATAAAGCTGGAAAAACTGCTCTAACTGTCTATTTGACAGACTAACTTCATGAAGAAAAACTAGAATGTTCATTCCAATCAACCCGTAAGTGAAATACGGGGTGATTCGCGTCGGGTTTTCGTCGTAAAGGGGAAACACAGGTGTTTTTTGCTAATTATCCACTAACTGCAATATAGCTTGTGTGGCTGGTAGCTAATGAGTTTTACGTCAATTCACTCTTGAAATCAAACAGCTATCAGGCAAGCTCTCGTGATACCCCAAAAAATTATTTATACCAAGATTCTTCTTGAGTTTTATCGCTAAATAAACCCAACAACGGTCCAAGAATCGCTCCAAAAAGGAAGCCGCCTGCATGTGCCCAGTAAGCGATACCACCGCTTTCCATACCGATATTAGTAGGTGTTTCTAGACTAGCAACTCCGTAAAAAGCCTGCTGGAGAAACCAAAACCCTAGAAAGAAATATGCGGGGACGCGGAAAGTAGGGAAGAAGATCCCCAAAGGTACTACACCGAGAATTTCAGCTAAAGGAAAACGGAGAATATATGCTCCCATGACACCAGCGATCGCACCACTCGCCCCCAAGGAAGGAATGTTAGAATTTTGGGCAAAGTACCATTGGGTTAAAGATGCCAAAACACCACAACTCAAATAGAAAAGCAAAAATTTGGCATGACCTAACTTATCTTCAACGTTGTTACCAAAAATCCAGAGAAACAACATGTTACCAGCTAGGTGCAACAAACCACCGTGCAAAAATTGGGAGGTAATTAATGTTGCCCACTCTGGTACTGGTTGATTAATAGAAACACCAGCAAAGCTGAGGCTGAGTTCTCGGGGGACTACAGCTGTAAGATGTAAAAACCCATTCAATGCTTGCGGGGGAAGACTTGCTTCATAAATAAAAGCTAGGACATTAGCAGCAATCAGTCCATAGGTCACATAAGGCGTGATTGTGATGGGATTATCATCTCTAATTGGAACCACGGGCGTTTTTCCTGATTTTTAAGACTCCAGCCCCAAAGTACTGAATTCTGCTAGTATTTACTTCTACCTCGTGGATAGATTTGGGTTCATTCCAATGGTACTTAAGATGTGCGATCGCTTTACTAAGTTATAGACAAAGCTCCAGGTAATTTTGTATTTAACCAATGAACTGGCTCGCCCACTTGTTTTTGTCTGAACCTAATGTTGAGAGTAGGTTAGGTAATCTCCTAGCCGACATTGTTAAGGGATCAGCTCGCCGGACATTAAATTCTCATCTCCAGCGAGGAATTGAATGCCATCAAGTAATTGATCGATTTACAGACGCTCACATAATTGTGCAACGCTCTAAAGAGCGCATTGACTTAAACTACAGGCGATTTTCTGGAGTACTAGTAGATGTTTTTTACGACCACTTCCTGGCGAAGAATTGGTCTGATTATTCTAATGTGACTCTTGATGAATTTACAGCAGAGATTTACGAGTCGTTTCAAGCTTATCAAGGCCAGATACCCGCGATCGTTAGTGAAGTAATTAATCGCGTGGCAACTGAAGACTGGTTGGGTTCTTATCGTAATGTGATAGGTGTAGAAAATACTTTAGGAAGGATATCAAAGCGGCTATCAAAAAAATTGAACAGGTCTTTCACACTAACCGAGGCTGTCAGTGAACTAATAACCCACTATGATGCGCTTGAAGATGATTTTCAAGAATTCTTTCCAGAATTATTTTCTCATGTGCATAATTGGTATCTCGCCTAGTTAATCTTCCTCTTTTAATCTTAGATTTATGTGCTATGAGTAAGCTTGTTTTTGGTTTAGTTGTATAGGTGCAAGATGTGAGTCTGCGAACACAGGAGTGAATCTAAAACAGAACACGAGCTATCTTGTTAGAGGGTAGTTCTGTATCACCATCTAAAACTAATAGACATTTCCAATAACTATCAAAGCCTTTATGTGACTAGCTTTTAGGGTGCAAATGCAAGCATTGCGAATCAACTAGTCTATATGAGCAAATAAGGGTTTGAGATATTTATTGTAGAGAACAAGACCAAAATATATGGTG